>JAVWKG010000066.1:0-15412 GCA_036638655.1 Lysinibacillus sp.
AGGCTCACCGCTCGCCCCGCGGAAAGCGAACACCAGAGCGCTAAATCCAATACGCAAATTTTTATTAGATATTTTATATGGAGTTTATTTTTTCAGTGCCCTGGAACGGAAAGTCACGGAGTCTTAAGGTCACTTGTAAAAAAACTTATACTTTCTCTTTAAATAAGAACCACACAAATCAGTAAAACTGAACTTTGTGTGGTTCTTGTTTATATTACGTTCTCTTTTTCATACCCTTTAATAATTGTGCCACATTCGTATCTTCTTCCTTCACTGCCTTTTCAACAACGCCCTTTTCTTTACGTTTTGTATTCGAGAAGAAGCGCCAACCAAAGCGACGAATGGTAATGTCGATGAAGAATATTAGCATCCCTGCTAACAGTAGCCAGGTCGCAATATTTTGACGTTCAGCACCTTTTTTTGTAAAGTCACGGAACACTTCTTTTGGTTCTTCTAACACTGCTCCATCTGTCTGTGCAGTTAATTCTTTCACAAGCTTTTCATTCACAGGACGCAATTCATATTCTGCGCTGTACGGCACACTTAGGCCCGCTTGGTAAATGGCTTGTTTTTCATCCGCAATACGGAAGAAAATAAGCCCAGGCTTAGCTTGCACGACTGCACGAATCTGTGAAGCCGAGACTGTTTCTAGTTGCATATCTAGCTCTTCGCCCGCTTCATTCACAGCCACGATATCTAAAAATGCAGCTTCATTAGTCGGGTCTGTAATAACAAATGAGCCATCCTGATCTAAACGTACATCATAAGCTACATCATTATAACTAGGTAACATTTGCGAAATGGCTGTTTGCCAGAAAGTTCCCCATTCCTGCCACCTTGCCCAGTCGCCTGTCCACTTTCCTGTCGAATCTGACGTGAAAGCGAATGTTTTGCCAAGTCCATATTGCCATTGTGCGAGCACTGGGTCTTCTTTCTCACTTTCCGCGATTACAGTAGCACCTTGCTTTGCTGTTGTCCCAATATAAGCATTCATTTGCGGCACACCACCCGCAAACAATTCATTCCAGCCTGGTGCATTATAAATAGTAGGATAGAACGGATTATCTTCAATATACGTGCGTGAAATCATCGCTGTTTCGCGAGATAAAATCGAAGGTATCATCTGCTCATCGATGACATCATAATAACGACCACTACCCATTTCACTTAACGCTTCTAGTAAATTGCCATCCGCATCTTGCCCAATCGCAACTGTTGATAGCGTCACACCATTTGTCTTACCATCCTCAATTAAACCTTCATAATTCCCTGCTTGCGACTGACCATCCGTTAAAAGAATAATATGCTTGCGTTGTAGTTTTAAATCAGCTAAGTTTTCGTACGCCATGGCCAGCGAGCTATAAATTTCTGTCCCTCCACCTGGTGTTACCGATAAAATCGTATCAACCGCTTCTTCTTTATCACTAAGAGGGCCCGTTTCGATAATTTCCCACGGACGATCATCAAAGGCGATAAAGCCAAGCGTGTCCTCATCACGTAGCATCTCTACAGAGCGTGCGGCCGCTTCCTTAGCTAGCTCCAGTTTAGAACCAGACATACTTCCCGATCTATCTAACACAAGCACAAGCCCGAGAGAAGGTAACTGTTCTTTCCCTTTAATCTCCATCTCCACTGGCAATAGTGTTTCAATTGGTGTTTTAAAATAACCACCCAAGCCGAAGCTATTTTCGCCACCCACCATCATAAAACCAACACCGAAGTTTTTTACTGCCTGTTCAATAACACCCATTTTTGCCTCACCAACTAAATGGCCAGGTACATTGTCAAAAATAATAGCATTATATTGCAAATAACTTGAAAGTTCATTTGGCAAACTTCTTGCATCAACAACATCATAAGAAATTGCATTTGGTCCAAGTGCGGCTGCAATTGGTGACGCTGTTTCGTGTCCATTGACAATAAGTAAATTCGGCTCACTTTGTACCATCGTGACACTCGTTAATTTATTATTTTCAAAGATGGCATCTTGTCCAACTTGCACAGTTGCCTCATATTTCACAAGCCCTTCTGCTGTTGCAGCATGCTTATACGTAAATACATTCGAGCCTTCTGCCAATTCTACTGCTTCTCGATGAATCAAAACATCATTTTCGTACAATAGTAATTCACCTTTTGTAGCTGCAGTTGCATTGACTTCTGTTACTAGCTGCTGTTGTTCACCAACATATGCTACTTGCGGTGATACAAAGCTTTTTAAAGAGACATCGTTTGCAGTAGGCTGATTGAACGGTACAACATCAACACTCACATTCGAACCCTTTAACTTTGCTACAAAGTCAAGCGCGTTACCACTTGTTTCATTAGCATCTGTCAATAAAACAAGCCTTGTTGCTTTTTTCGGGTCCACAATACCTGTCGCTAGTTGTAAGCTTTGTTCAATATTTGTTTGATCTATTGCCGGCATAGCTGTAAATTTAGGTACTTCATTTAGCGTTTTCGAAAGAATTGCTTCTGTTCGTAATGATGTTGAAAATGAATAAACCCCTGCAAGTTGTTCATCCTTTTTCGCTTGCAAACTTTCCTCTATAAAACTTGCCATAGCCGTTTCTGTACCATTCATCGAAGCAGAACCGTCTACTAAAAACAGTACTTGCTCTTCCTTCACCGGCAGTAATATATATGGTGCGGCGAGCGCAAATACTAAACTGCAAACGGCTGCTATGCGAATGATTAATACGGCCAAAAGGCTTTTTTTCAGACGTTGTTGCCGCTCACGCCAGAACGTCCACACAAAATACGCAAAAAGTGGTAGCAATAATAGTAAGGCTATTGGAACATCAATTCGTAAATCCACGACGTCGTTGCACCTCCCACTCCGTAACGAGTAATACTAAAATAACTAGTACGAGCCATGGCACAAACGAAGCCTTTGATACTACTTCTTTGCCATTCTCCTGTATGTCTCCTAGCGTATAACTCGTACCTTGTTCAATAACACGCTCCTGTGACTGAAGTTGAACAATTAGATGCTTTTCCTCGTCATTCGACCGTGCTGTGTAAATCCCTGGCTTCATTGGTGCAGTTAATAATCCATGATCAATCGTCGATAAAAACTCATCTTCCTGCGAATAAATGCTCCAGTCACCTTGTGCTAACGCGACAGCACGCTGCTCATTTGGTGTAAAAATCCCAAGTGTACCAACCGATTCAGATAATTGCTGTTCAACACTCCATAAAAATAATGGAAACGATGGATGTAGTGGCCAATCTGTATCCGCTATATCTGCTAACACAACGATATCCCCTTTTGGTGAACGCTGAATAAACGGCTTATCTCCAACAGTAGCAATCGTTTTGTAGTTTTCAATTGGAGGAAAGACTGCACTTACATACACATCTTGTAATGAACTAAATGCAAATAAAGCATCACTTGTCGTTTCAACAGAATGATTTACTTCTATTTTTTTTGCATCATCACGACCAAATAACACAACTGGTTTTGACATTTTTCTCAATAACTCCGTTTGATTCGTCACAATCGTTGCATCTTCGTTGTCAGTAAGTTGTAACGATGGCACAATCTTTACACCACTACTTATAGTCTGAAAACCCTTTTGAATAAGCTGGTGCATACTTTGATCGACAACTAGTTTTGATGTTTCATTGTGTAGTAATACCGTTTGTTTATTATCGAGTACATAATCATCTTTTACATCAATCGTTGCACTCATCGTGCTCGCTAACGGCAAATCTTTATACGACTTTACCATAGCTTCTTTAGCTTTTAACACGATTTCTTCTGTAACTACTTCATCACCGTTTGCATTTTGCAACGCTAGTGACAGCTGCTGTTCCTCGTTCGTATCATTTTGTAATTGGACAAGTACCATTGTTGCTTTGCCATCCGTCGTGGCAGCAAATTTTGTAATCGCGACATTTGTTAAATCTTTTGGAGCTCCATGAACAAGCCATTTTACTGAATCTTTCTCCATTGGCAATTGCTTTTTATCGAGCGCATCACTAAAGACATAGATTGACGTTTGTGTATCACCGACAAAAGCCTGCGCAATATCGAGTGCCTTATTCATTTGTGCAGTTTCATAGCTTACCTCTAAACTTTCGATAGTCTTTTTTATATCTTTTACATTCGTTTCTTGCTGTAGCAAAGCTTGCGGTGCATTCCCTGTCGTAATTAACGTCATAGGTCTGCCATCTAGTTGTTCAACTAAAGAAAGCATCTCTTTTTTATGTGTGTCAAATATTGATTGCTCTTTTCCTGCTAACATCGTGGCTGACGTATCAACGATAAAAACCGTTTGCGCCCCTTCGATTGTTGATTTCTTCAAATAAGGATTCATCAACGCCAGTACAAGTAAAAGTAACGCCAATAATTGTAAATAAAGCAGTGCGTTTTTTTGTAAATTTTTTAAGTATGGAGACACACGCGTTTCTTGCATAATTTCCGACCAAAAGAGTGTTGAAGATACGCTTTGATCGATATATTTTTTCCGAAAGAAGTAATATAGCAGGACGATGACGGGGATGATAGCCGTCCAGCTAAAAATTATTTGACTAAAACCCAAAACGACTCACCTCACCTAATCCAATGCGCTTTTAATAGTTGTTGAAAAACAGCATGTTGCAAGCCATCCTCCACTTTTAATTGTATTTTTCGCACCCCAAAACGTCTGCAAATTGCCTCAAGCTCTTCCTCGTGCAATCGGCGTCTTGTATCGTATGTTTCAATTACTTTTGACGACATCGTGACATTGACATCTCGCCCTGTTTCACGATCAAGCAGACGAACATCACCTGAATAATGCGGCGATAGCTCTTCCTCTGTCACGATTTGCAAAATACGTACGTCTCCCGCGAAACGTGGCAATCTTTTCAACAATTGCTCCCACTCATCAATCGGCTCAAGCCCATCTGTCACAATAAATAAAACCGTACTATCTTTTGGCATCACCTTTAAAGCCGATTGAGCAAAGCTATTTACATACATCGCTTCTTCTATATCAGTCACAACTTGTAAAAAGGCTCGGCGATACATTGCACCTTTACGCCTAAATGGCGGTTTCGCATCATCTTGTACAAAAGAAAAAGATAACCGATCATCACGCCCTAACACCATTAAGCCAAGTGTTGCAACGATTTGACGAGCAAATGTCCACTTCGCTTCCTCGCCCATTGATTTTGTCGTATCAAGTAAAATGTGCACGCGCATTTCCTGTTCATCTAAAAACCGTTTGATAAAATATTTATCGGTTCTTGCAAAGACATTCCAGTCGACTTGTCGCACATCATCGCCAAGATGGTATTCACGAAAATCCGAGAAATCGAGTGATGCCCCGAAGCGCTGCGAACGGTGCGAGCCTTTATGCTGCCCGCGTAATTTGGAGGCCGTCGCGATTTGAAAACGACTAATTTTCGCTAACCAATCTTCGGGCAATAAAATCTTTTGCGTCACCGTGGAACACCTTGTTGTACTTTTTCCAATATCACATCAATGACATCATCTGCTGTTTGACCTGAAGCCTCCCCTTCATAGTTCAGCAGCATACGGTGACGTAGCACTGGCTTAGCCACCGATTTAATGTCAGCGACCGATACGTGGAAACGACCATTCATCAATGCTCTTGCCTTTGCTAATTTGATTAAACTTTGTAAGCCTCGAGGGCCACTACCATACATTGCATATTGCTTTACTTCATCTAAGGCATCTTCTCGTTCAGGGTGTGTAGCTACTATTAGATCGGCTGCAAACTCTAGCATTTCATCGGCAACAAGTACTTCCTTCACCATTTGTTGTGCCTCAATAAGACCGTCTGTGTCCATCATTTTTTGTAAGTGGATTTCCTGCGCACCTGTTGTACGCTTCATAATTTCCATCAGTTCATGTTTTTCTGGGTAAGGTACAAGAATTTTACATAGGAAACGGTCCATTTGTGCTTCTGGTAATGGGTATGTCCCTTCCATTTCAATTGGGTTTTGCGTTGCTAAAACAAAAAACGGTTTAGCCATCTTTTTTGTATCTCCTAAAATAGTGACCGTTTTTTCGCCCATTGCTTCTAGTAGCGCACTTTGCGTTTTCGGTGTTGCACGGTTAATTTCATCAGCTAATACCATCTGACTAAAAATGGGACCCGGCTGGAATGTAAACTGCTGCTTACCATCAGCTGTTCGTTCAATCATACTCGTTCCCGTAATATCGGCTGGCATCAAATCAGGCGTAAATTGAATACGTGAAAAGGATAAATCAAGTACTTCTGAAATCGTACGAATTAACATCGTTTTACCTAAACCCGGTAAACCCTCTAATAGCGCGTGTCCGTCAGCAAGTACTGCATATAATGTGTAATCAATGACTTCCTCTTGCCCTACGATAAAACGCTGAATCTCAGCTTTTACTTGTTGCAAGTTCGAACTCATTTCTTGATACTGTTGTTCTGTAAATGCCATCTTTTTTCCTCCTACTGTCCTTCAATTGATGTGAAATATGATTGCACGACATTTTGTAAATCTTTTGGTAGTTTCAATCGATTTGAACTTTCCAAATAGCTATCTTTATAAGAGCCCATCACTTCTTCATACGGTCGAATAGAGCCTTTTGTAATCGGTCCATTTCCTTGTTGCTCTGAAACTTGTGAGCCGTCTCCTAAAGGTCCACCGTCCTGACTTGTCTCACTTGAGCCACCAAGTCGTTTTGGTGTCGTTAATAGGTCTCGTCCTCCTTGACCAGTACCCGCACCGCTACCGCCTTGACCAGAACCTTGACCTTGGCCTAATCCACTGCCGCTTCCCTGACCAGCACCTTGACCTGACCCACTACCACTTCCCTGACCGGATCCTTGGCCTTGGCCTGAGCCACCTTTTCCAGGTTGCTTCCCCTGTCCTGCTTGATTGCCCTGACTAGAGCCCTGCCCTTGAGCTCCATTTTGTCCAAGCTTATTATTTGGGTTCGAATTACCAGAAGGTTTTTGGGTTGCATTCGGATTATTTAAAGAATTGCTCTGCGCGTTATTCGCACTCGCAATAGCATTTTGCAATGCATTACTTGCAGGCTTGCCAAGCTTACTCATCGCCGTTTGTGTGGCATTTGCATTTTGTGTTAATTCATTTTGCATTTGAGCAAGCTCCTTTAATTGCTCTACTTCCTCCTTAGATAGACCATCTCCCTCAGAAGCACCATTCTCACTTGCAGTTTGCTTCTCTTTTAGTTGTTGTTCCTTTAACGTTAACTCTTTTTGTTTTTTCACAACTTCTCGTAATGCTTCTTCTGCCGTCTCTGTTTCTTTTAACGTATTTTGTAATTCCTTTAACTGCTCTTTCACTTCTTTCGTTTTCGCTTTATTTTCCAATTTAGCTACTTCTTTTTTGATATCTTCCACAACCGCTTTTTCCTTCTCAACTTCAATAGCTTCAATTTGCGTTGCTGCTGGGAACATATACAGCATTGAAAGGACAATTGTCGTTGCAAAAAGCCCTATTAAAGCTGTTGGGCGAAGCCAGTTTTTCTTTCTTGCCTTAAACTGCATAAAAGCATCTTCTGCTTTTTGCACAGCTTTTCCAAGTAACGATTGTACAAGCGGGTTCTCATCATCCTTAAAAGACAAAGCTGTGACAAGCTCATTATGTGAAAAATAGCGATCAAGTGCATGCATTGCTTCTTGCTCTTTCGCTCGTTTCCACCACATGAAAGCAACAGTTGCAAGTATCCCGATAACAAACACAGCCATTGCCGTTTGACGATAGTAAGGCCATACAAAAAGTCTCGACACAAGGACTAGCAAAGCACTCGCAAGCAACGCAGAGAATATGCCGTACTGACCAATAGGTATGATTTTTTCAAGTGATAAGCTTGTTTTCGCACGTTGTATATATTTTCGTAATTGCTTACGAAGCTCCATTTAGGTCCCTCCTCATCGATTACTTTTCATATTCGCACGTAATTTTTTTATAGCAATTGTTAAACTAAATACAATAATTAAAACGTAAACAATTAAATAAGTCACCCAGACCGGAAATTCAATCCCCGATATCTCACTTAGCGCATCACCCATAGATGGTGAAATAAGCGTTAACATTAAAGTACGTCATAAATGAAGTACCATTAGGACCACCCATTTGATGAAAGGCCACTGTTAAAAAGAAGAAAAACGCCGAAATACCACCTAAAAAAATAATCGAGCCGTACGTCGCAATCATTGCGACAATTGTTTTTTTCGTAATGGTCGAGAACATGACACCGATACTACCAATCGCAACAACTGTCACTAAGTAAAATAAAAAGATCGACACTAGCTGCGATGGTGCTACCCCACCAAATAGAAATACTAAACTGTACAATGGAAGCCCTGCCACTAACATTAATACTAAAAAGGCCACCGAAGAAAATAATTTCCCCACGACGATTTGTGTGGAGCTTTGTGTCGTTGTCAGTAAAATATTCAATGTCTGCTTTTCTCGCTCACTACTAATAGACCCCGCTGTTAAACTTGGTGTAATGAATAATACAAGACCCATTTGCAAAATTGTTAATACCGCAAACATCATAAAGCTCGTATCCGGTCTAAAGAAGCCCTTACCTGTAAATTCTGTTGTTAACAGTAAAAACCCTGCAATAAAAATACATAGGACGCCCATGTAAAACATTAAACCTGAAAAGCTTTTAAAAGAGCGGAAGCGTAACTTCAATTCTTTTACGAGTACCGGATTATAAAATCGTTCCATCATTTGCTGTCCGCCCCCTTCGTCATCGCCATAAAGACATCCTCTAAATCTTTTTCAACTTCACTTAACCCATAAATAGGTAAATCTGCAAGCATTGCTTTTTTCAGAAGTGCCACTTGCTCGGCGTTTGAACCTCGGTAATTAAACGCAATTTCCAATCGATTTTCGACAACATCTATTGAAGAAATCATCGGATCTTCTTCAAAGAATGTACACACTTCCTGTATACGCTCGGCAACTTTCACCACAATACGCTTTTCACCTTGTAATTGCGCCTGAATCGTCGCCACATTCCCATGGGCAATTAGTTTACCATTGTCAATTACACCAATCTCATCGCACATTTCCGCAAGCTCTGGCAAAATATGTGATGAGATTAAGATCGTTTTGCCCATCGATTTTAAATTACGCAATATATCACGCATTTCTACACGCGCACGTGGATCAAGTCCTGATGCAGGCTCATCTAAAATCAACACTTTTGGATCGTGAATAAGGGCGCGTGCTAAACATAATCGTTGCTTCATCCCACGTGATAGTAAATCCACATAGTCAAATCGCTTATTCGTTAAATTTACTAACTCTAGTAACTGTGGAATTAATACTTTACGCTCCGCAGCCTGAATGCCATAACTCGCCCCGTAAAAATCTAAATACTCCTCGACTTTTAACTGGTCATATACACCGAAGAAATCTGGCATATAGCCTATTTGCTTACGTACTTCTTTCGGTTCTTTCACAACACTTTTGCCATTAATGAGTGCATCACCAGAAGTTGGGGAAAGCAGTGTTGCTAAAATTGAAAACGTCGTCGATTTCCCGGCACCATTTGCACCAACAAAGCCAAATACAGTACCTTCTTCAATCGTTAATCTTAATTCGTCCAACGCTGTGAAAGAGCCGTACCTTTTTGTTAAATCGCGAATTTCTATCATTATTTCCCCACTCCCTTCAGTTCAACATCTGGTAATTTTGTTTCTTCACCCGTTTGATCTGGACCGTAATTAATCTGAAGTTTAATTTCACCCTGATTATCAATATACTGTGAAAGATTTTCTGTAAATACTTGTTCTTGATCAGCTAGCGGCTCGTACATCCCCGTTTCATTATTCCAAATAGTTAACTTCATACGTTTCGTATCTTTGTTCGAAACCGTTAGTTCATTGAATACTCGCACTGAATCCATAAAGTTTTCGGGCATCGCAACCTTCACTTCATATAACCCATTTTGCATATATCCAGTATTCAATTGCTCATCATTCATTTCAAAGTGACCATTCGATGAATCCACGCTATACATTAAATTCGTACGTTTCATCGTAAATGGACCTGTCAACCTCACTTTTCCATCAAATGGTTGAATGAAATAAGAAATTGGAGACATGTTGGCACTCGTTTCAAGCTCTACGCCTGCAATTGCCTGCTCACTCCAAGCCGTCAGCACCGGTGATGCATCATTGTCGACTAGTGGCAATGCCAATTCCTTCATACGTTCTATACGCATCGGATCAATTTCTTCCTTCTTCGATGGATACGTAAACCCACCACCGTAGCTATACATAGTTGGTTTTTGTAGAACAGTCATTTTCAACTCTTTGTCCACTTGTAATGTAGCATTCGGCTCAATATCACCAAGCTTTACTTCTTTAATGCCTGAATGCAACGTGACATCCTTTAAAGTGAACGGGAAATTATTTTTAACTGTTCCTGTTATTTTTTCATTTTTTAACGTCAGATCAATATCCATCTTGCCGATGTTTTGCGCAGTCGTTTTTCCTGCAAAGGAATGTACTGACCAATAACTTAAATCACGCAATGTTAATGTCGAGCCATTTGCATGCTCTTTAATATACGATGTTTCATGTAGTTCTTTCATACCTGTATCAAAGCTATTGTAATTGCGTACGGCAAGCGCTGTTGTATTTTTATCTGTTTCTACAACAAAATCTCCACCACGATTCGTTAAAATGGATTGTAAATAATACCCGTTTACACTGTTATCCTCATTTACTTTATATAAGGCAGACTGTTGTACTTGCGGCTGCATAATACGATCTTTCGCGCCGAAAATAAATAGCACAATCGATAACCCAACAGAAATAGACGGAATAATCCACCAAGCATGCTCGCGCTTGTCTAATTTTTTCAATACGAAGTAAAGGATTGGTCCAATAATTAAAATATAAATAATGATAACGACAAGCATATATGTGACAGATACTTCAAAAGAAGGGAATAATGAATTCACGGGATTCAATTGATTGGATACCAAGTCCATTGGTGAATTACCATGCATCATCCCCTGCGGCATTGTATTCTGAATGTTGATCATTTTTGCTGTTAAAGCGGCATAACCATCCATGGATGCTAATGGATTATCACCTAATGAAAACGTCGTTTGTACAATTTCGCCGCTACCAATCGTTTTCTTAGCAGCTAAAATAGTAGATCCATCCGTTAATACCGGTACACTACCTGTATTTTGAGTTGCTGTATATACTGAAATTGGGCTAGTAAATACACCACCTCCAGACAACTTCATTAAACTCTCTGCAGAAACTGTTGTCGTTTGTTGCGACAATTTTAAAGGTAGGGAGTCCTTGAAAATACCAGCTGTTGCTTCTACTTGATCTGAAGCTCCGAGTAATAACGTACCTCCATCTTGCACCCATTTTAGCATTGCCTGTTGCTTCTTTTGCGATAAATCTGCCAGTGCAATTTCATCGACAGCAATAACATTTGCCATAGCATAGCCCTGTGAATCATCAGGTAAAGTATAGTCCTTTAACTGATTTAAATTGAATACTTCCACACCACCATTAGATGTGAGCTGTGATAATCGTAAGTATGCTGCCAAACGGTCACTTTTTTCGGTTAACGTATAGATAAATGTGGCATCTGGTTCTAGGAAATTTGCCTGTAATTGTTTCGCCCCTTTATGAGCTACGAATTTTCCCTTTTCAATACCACCTTCATAAAAAGCAAGTAATTTTGAATTTGAACCACCATAATCATTTAAACCTTCCATATATAACTCAAAAGTTTTTTCTTCACCTGCTGGTAAATCTAATGGCAACACTAGAGAAGACCCTACTTCATTGTATGAAGCGGCGTTAATTGCCATATCCCCAGAATAATCAGGACCGTTATTTTTCACCGTAATTGTAATGGGCACTATTGTTTGATATTTTGCTTTCCCATTAATACCTGGCGTCGCTTGTACTTCTAATGTAGGTGCTGCACTCGCCTGCGACACTGGTAGTACAAAGCTCATCACAAGCATAAATAATAGGACAAGTGCTGTTATTTTCGTTTTCTTCAAAAACTCAACCCCTTTTTATTAGCCATGATAGACATTTACATAATTATACGTCTTTTATTCAAAATTGTTCCATTTCTTATGACATCTTCATGAATATTCATAAACTCTTAAGATTTATCATGTGGATTGTTTAAGGAAATATAAGATTAATCAGCATAACTTCGGATTGATTTCCATTCCGGAGGAGGAGGGAGAACTGATACTTCGGCTCTGGGGGGCTAAACGCTCAGCTCTGGGAACTAAACGCTCGGCTCTGGGAGCTGAACGCTCGGCTTTGGGAACTAAACGCTCAGCTCTAGGAACTTAACGCTCGGCTCTGGGGGCTAAACGCTCGGCTCTGGGAACTAAACGCTCAGTTTTGGGAACTAAACGCTCAGTTTTGGGAACTAAACGCTCAGCTTTGTTGGTGGAGTTACTTCGCATCGAGAACATTTATGCACCTGGAGGGCACTTTACTGCACGTAGAGTACATTTCCCTCCACTTATTGCGCTAAAAGATGCTTTGTATGTAAAAAAGGACAACTCATAACTTGAGAAGCCCTCTTTTTTATCTCGTATAGTCAAACAAACAGCGTGCATGATCTTGTACTACTTCTACGAAAGCCTCCACCTGCCGCAATTGAAATGAAGATTCATAACCAATTAACCACGTATCGCGCGTTAATCCAAATTCTTTTTCGTTATTCATTAAGGCGATTTTATTGACACCATAATCTTCACTAAGAGTAATCGATGGCAAAATAGCGTAGCCAATTCCATTAAGCGCCATTTGCTTACACGTTTCAATTTGATCAACTAAAATTTGGCGGTTCGGATTTGAAGGGAGATGACGTTGCCACCATTGCTGAATTTCCAGGTAATAGTTTGAATCACTTTTAAATTGAATAAAAGGGCGATTTGTTGTCAGGACATCTTCAATCGTTTTTAACTCCTTATCTACTAAATAAAGCGTATCTCGAAATAGATGTATTTTTTCCCCTTTCCAATCTACTTGACCACGAACAATGCCAACATGTGCCTCGCCTTCATATAAGGCTTTGACGATTTCCGAACTCCAACCAGTCATTAATGATATTTTGGCTTCAGGATATTTTTCTACGAATTCCTTTAACACTTTTGGCAACCAATTTTGGCCTACTATCGATGCACAGGCAATTTTCAATGTCCCGTTTACTTTAGTCGTAAGCGACTGAATCATTTCAAAAATTTCTTCTTTCTTTATGATCATCTCATTCGCATAGGCTATGACCAATTCACCTGCAGGCGTTGCTGTCAATCCTTTCGGTGAGCGAATAAACAATTGAGAATTCCATTCTTTTTCTATTGATTGTAGGCGCTGTGAAAGTGCTGGCTGTGTTAAAAATAATCGTTCTGCGGCTTTCCGCATATTCCGCTCTTCAGCCAATATTTTCAATATCTCTGCTTCTGTTGCTGTCATGTATCCAACCTCCTACCGCTAAAAAAAGGGCCACAAGACAACCTTGAGCCCCTACAAACTATTGTTCTTTTTGATAAATATATTTTTTCAACTGTTTTAATATGATACGTCGCGTTAAAATACCAGCAAATGTACCGTCTTCATCTACGACACATAAAAATGCATGATTAATAACCAAATCTAATGCGCGTTGAAATGTATCTGTTATTTTTAAAACAGCAACCTCTGTTTGCATAATTGTATTGACTTTAATGTCAGGTAATTTTTCATATTCAATATGTTCTAGTCCTAAAATTGCTTCTGTGATCATCTTCATACTGAGTAACCCTTGTAAACGATACTTTAAATCTAAAACAGGTATTGAAGAATAACCAGTGCGTGTTAGTACAAGTAAAGCATGCTCCGCACTATTTCCACTCTGTACATGGGCAACCTTTTCAGATGAAATAATAAAATCGCTGATCGGACTTACTAATAAATCTTTGCTGTTAGTTGAAATCATGAACTTCTTCTCCTTTTCTGTCCTAATTTTGCAGAACAGGATGTTTCCTCTTACATCATATCACACTCATTCAGTGAATGACCACGACGAGGGGAGGAAGAAGTTCCCAATACTTTACTAATAAGAAGACTTACTCCAATAATAAAAAATCACAACAGCCATGAATAAACCTACAATAGCATACGCCCAAATAATTGGATTTAGCATTGTCGGATTATCCTCAATTGCCTCGGGGATTGGGCTATCACTTTCACCTCCCTGTGAGGTAGTTGACTTTGCAACGTTCAGTGTAGCAATAAATGAAAAAGCACAAATGATTATAATAATAAAAACAGCTGGTATCGTCCATATGCCCATAGTCAAAACTCCTTTCGTTTTGCTATTAGTATGTGTCGAACCAGCTTTATACTATTCACCATTTGTTAAGGCATTTCAATTCAATTCAATCCAATTCAATTGAATTGAATTGAATGAAATTTTTAAAACGGATATGGGCTTAACCACTGACCTCCGTCAAGTGTCACACATTCACCATTCATATAACTCGCTTTGTCTGACAGCATAAATACCGCCAAATCAGCAATTTCTTCAGGTGTCCCAATGCGACGTAATGGAATAGAATTTAATGTACGTTTTGCAGCTTCCTCTGATTCCCACAGCTTTGCTGCACCACCAGTTCTCTCAATTGGACCTGGAGCAATTGCATTTACACGAATCCCGTACTGCGTTCCCCATTCAACAGCTAATGTTCTCGTTAAAGAAAGAACTCCTGCTTTTGCTGCTGCCGAATGAACAACTCCTGCACCAGCATTCCAAGCATATGTCGCCACCATATTCAGTACTGAACCTTTTATTTTATGTTCAATCCAATACTTTCCGATCGCCGATGAACAATAAAATGTACCATTCAATACAATATCAATAACAGATTTCCAGCCATTTGGAGATAACTGTTCTGCCTTTACAATAAAATTCCCCGCAGCATTATTTACTAGGCCATCCACTTGTCCAAATTGCTCTACAGCAAATTGCACCATTGCCTCTGCTTGCTCTGGGACACGCACATCCATCTGAAACGTTGCAATAGCACTCCCCGCTTCAGAAATAAATGCTCTTGCTTCTGCTAATCTTTCTTCGTTACGTCCTGTAATGACAACATTAGCACCTTCTGCAACAAATTGTTTCGCCATATACAAGCCCATCCCACTTGATCCACCTGTAACAATAATTGTTTTCCCCTGTAACATACCATTTCCCCCTTTGCGAAAGCAAAAAAATGAATTACTATTCATTATTTTACTACAAACTCTCGGTAATGTCTTAATAATTCTAGAAAAAAACAAATATTCAGGAACCGACATAAAGCTACTCTCAACATTAAGGGGCTGTCTAATAAGTCCCTAAAATAAAACAGGTGTAGAAAAACGAGTCGTTTTTCTACCCCTGTTTTTGTATT
>JAVWKG010000067.1:0-15358 GCA_036638655.1 Lysinibacillus sp.
AGTCAGTTTGTCAACTAATGCTGAACATGATTGTTGTGGACGGCCATTGATGACCATTGAACAAGCACCACAAACTTCCTCTAAACAACTCATATCCCAAGAAACAGGCGTCGTTTTTTGACCCTCTTTCGTTACAGGATATTTTTGAATATGCATTAATGCAGAAATAACGTTCATACCTGGACGGTAAGGAACCTCAAACTTTTCAACGCGTGTACTGCCATTCTCCGTATCTTGACGAAGAATCTCAAACTGAACTGTTTTTCCAGTATTTACTGTTTCCATTTTTAGTTCCCCCCTTATGCCGAGTAGTCACGTTTACGTGGTGGAATTAACGAAACGTCGACTTCTCCGTAAGTAATAATTGGTTCACCAGTAGCTGGATCGAATTTCGCCATAGTCGTTTTTAAGAATTTCTCATCATCACGTTCTGGGAAATCTGGCTTATAGTGAGCACCACGAGATTCATTACGTAATAAAGCACCTTTAGTCATGACTTTTGCAAGGTATAACATGTTTTTCAACTGACGCGTAAAGTGAGCACCTTGGTTACTCCATTTTTGCGTATCGTTGATGTTAATGTTTTCCCAACGCTCTTGTAATTCAGTTAATTTCTCGTATGTTTGTTCAAGACGATCATTTGTACGAACTACTGTCATGTTGTCAGTCATCCACTCACCAAGCTCTTTGTGAAGAAGGTAAGCGTTTTCTGTGCCATCCATTTTCATGATAGCATCCCATTTATCTTGTTCTTCTTGCACACGTGCGTCGAAGATTTCTTCTGGTAAATCATCAGCATGCTTTTTCAGATGCTTAATGTAATCTACAGCATTTGGACCAGCAACCATACCACCATAAATAGCAGAAAGTAATGAGTTCGCACCAAGACGGTTTGCACCATGTTGAGAGTAATCACATTCACCCGCTGCGAATAATCCTGGGATTTCAGTCATTTGGTTGTAGTCAACCCATAATCCACCCATTGAATAGTGAACTGCTGGGAAGATTTTCATCGGTAGTTTACGTGGATCATCACCTACGAATTTTTCATAGATTTCGATAATTCCACCTAGTTTAATATCTAATTCATGCGGATCTTTATGTGAAAGATCTAGGTATACCATGTTTTCGCCGTTGATACCAAGTTTTTGGTTTACGCACACATCGAAAATTTCACGTGTCGCAATGTCACGTGGTACAAGGTTACCATATGCAGGATACTTTTCTTCAAGGAAGTACCAAGGTTTACCGTCTTTGTAAGTCCAAATACGACCACCTTCACCACGAGCAGATTCTGACATTAGACGGTTTTTGTCGTCTCCAGGAATCGCTGTTGGGTGAATTTGAATCATTTCACCGTTTGAATATGTAGCACCTTGTTGATAAACAATTGATGCCGCAGAACCTGTATTGATAACAGAGTTCGTTGTTTTACCAAAGATAATACCAGGACCACCTGTTGCCATAATCACAGCATCAGAACGGAATGATTTAATTTCTTCAGTGCGTAAGTCTTGTCCTACGATACCGCGGCATACGCCTTCGTCATCCAGAACCGCACCAAGGAATTCCCAGTGTTCGAATTTTGTAACTAAACCAGCTACTTCGTGTGCACGAACTTGCTCATCTAGTGCGTATAATAATTGTTGACCCGTAGTTGCACCTGAGAATGCTGTACGGTGCATTAATGTACCACCGAAACGACGGAAATCAAGTAATCCTTCTGGCGTACGGTTGAACATAACACCCATACGGTCCATTAGGTGGATAATACCAGGTGCTGCATCAGCCATTGCTTTTACTGGTGGTTGGTTCGCTAAGAAGTCTCCACCGTATACTGTATCATCAAAGTGAATCCAAGGAGAATCCCCTTCACCTTTAGTATTTACTGCACCATTAATTCCGCCTTGCGCACAAACAGAGTGTGAGCGTTTTACGGGAACTAATGAGAATAATTCAACTTCAGTACCTTCTTCAGCTGCTTTAATCGTTGCCATCAGACCAGCTAAACCGCCGCCAACAACAATTACTTTGCTTTTCGCCATGATTATTTCTCACTCCTCTTAAAAATTACATTGTTTGCTTATGTTCTATAGTAGCTTCTCTCTTAATTATACGAATGCTAAAATAGCAGCTACACCCATTACACTTAAAATTACGAAAATAACGTTTGTTACGTAAGTTGCAATTTTTTGAGACTTTGGAGATTGTGTAATACCCCAGCTCACTAAGAATGACCATAAACCATTTGATAAATGGAACGTTGCTGATAAAATACCAACAATGTAGAACCCAAGCATAAATGGATTCGCAACAATTTCTTCCATCATGTTGAAATCAACATCTGTACCTAGTGCTTTTTGGATACGAGTTTGGAAGATGTGCCATGCAATGAAAATCACTAAAAATACACCAGTAAAACGTTGTAGTGCGAACATCCAGTTACGGTATGTGCTAAAACGTTTTGTGTTCTGTTTAGCAGTGAATGCTATAAACACACCGTAGAATGCGTGGAACATTAATGGAATATAAATAATTACCCATTCCATTAGCAACAATAATGAATGTGGAACTAATTCCATTAAACCTGTTGCACCATTGTAAGCTTCTTCACCACCAACAGCAGTGAAGTTCAATGATAAGTGGAACGCCAAAAACAGACCTACAGGAATGACTCCTAGTAGAGAATGTAAGCGGCGCCATAAAAATTCTCGATCTTTCGACAAGACTGTTACCCCCCTTAGTACTTAAAATATCACAGCAAATACGTCACCATTTTGTAAATGATCGTTTATTGACTGTGTATTCCATCATGGTACAATATTATGACATGTTTATTGTACTCTCAAGTAGTACGAGCGTCAAGGCAACCCGGCGTTTTTTGACAGGCTCAAAAAACAAGGATTACCATGCTTTAATGGTGTTTTTAGCTAGAAAAATACGTTATTACTTTCCTATAGCTTAATTATAAGAAAATTCCAAGAAAGAAGGATTTATATGCCAAACAATCAATCTCACAAAATATCTTCATTCGGATACGAAATAATCCGAGACCATCTATTATCCTCAATACTAGGAAAACATGAAGATGACGTACTTTATTGGGCTGGGAAGGAACTCGCTCGAAAATTCCCTTGCCAAACACATGAAGAGATTATTTCATTTTTCGCAGAAGCAAGTTGGGGTACTTTAACAATTGAAAAAGAAATGAAAAATGGTCTCACTCTTTTGCTAACAAATGATATACATATTAAAACACGAAGCACTCGTCTAGAGGCGGGCTTCTTAGCCGAACAAATCCAACTTGCTAAAGGTTACTTAACTGAATGTTATGATGAGCAACTAAAAAAACAGTTAGGTACTTCATTCACTATTAAATGGGATGTAAAAGAACGCATTATGAATACAATTACTTCCTACTAAATAGAAGAGAGGCCGCCCATTTAAGCAGCCTCTCTTTTATTTATAATTAATTTACCAAATTATTGTGTATAAACCTTACTATTTCATTCACACTGTTGCTTCTAAGTTAAATTCTTTATGTAAAGCATTTGCCGCATGAATCATGTCATCTTGTGGTACGACTACAGATACTTTAATTTCAGAAGTACTCACCATCTTAACTTGAATGCCCTCACGACGTAAGCGATCAAACATTCGCGCAGCAACGCCTGGATTTGATACCATTCCCGAACCGATAATCGACACTTTTGCTAACCCTACTTCAAAGTCTGCAAAACTAAAGCCTAATGATACTTTACTATCCTCTAGTACTCGTAATGCCTCGGCAAATTCTTCCTTCGCAATAGAGAAAGAGACAGAAGGTTTAACGCCATCAATAATGGCTTGCACGATGATATCTACATTAATACGATTTTCCGCTAGCGTCGTAAATATATCAGCAAGTGAAGCATCTGAATACGCATCATAACCTACTGTTAAACGAATAATATCTGCTTCAAAAGCGACCCCGCGTACTACTAAGTTTTTCTCCATTTCAACTTCCTCCTTCAACAATGTACCTTCAACGTCTTCTACACTTGAACGAATAATAACTGGCATTAAATATTTCTTCGCTAACTCCACTCCACGTGGATGTAAAATATGTGAACCTGCATGTGATAACTCTAACATTTCATCGTAAGACAACTCTTTTAGCTTTCGCGCATTACCCACAAATTGTGGATCTGCTGTATATACCCCATCTACATTCGTATATATATCTACACGCTTTGCATCCATTGCAGCACCAATAGCCACCGCAGTTGTTTCGGCCCCACCTTTACCTAGTGTTGTAATATCTCCATTTACATTAACACCTTGCTCACCGGCTACAACAACGATTTTACCTTCATCCAAATACTTTTCCATTTGCGTGACATCGATGCCGTCAATTCTTGCATTATGATGCAGTGAATCTGTCTCAATACCTGCCTGCCATCCAGTTAAAGAAACCGCTTCATAACCCGCTTCTAGTAATGCAATCGTAAACAAAGCACTCGTCAACTGCGAGCTTGTTGAAAGCAAAACATCTAGTTCACGCTTAGAAGCATCATCCGATAAATCACGTGCCATTCTCGCTAAATCCTTTGCCGTACGCCCCATTGCAGCCGTCACAACAATAATATGATGACCTCGCTCTTTTTCAGCTATTACCTTTTTTACCACTTGCTGTATTCTTTCAGTCGTTGCTACAGCTGGTCCACCAAATTTCATTACAATACTACTCATCATCTATGCACTCCTATCATCAATAGCTTGTACTACGTAATACTCGTTTCTTTTGGGCAAATAAAAAGGCAGCCTTCACGTAATGTGAATAGCTGCCTAAACATGTACAGTAAAAAAATGAAATCTGTGCATGTGTGATAGCTCTCCGAAACGTAAAGATTCGACAGTCATACACTTGTTAAATGTATAACCAGCACCCATTTTGAACAAAAAATTGGTACTTCGGCAAGCTCCCCTTTCATTAGCAATCTTAGGAATTGTTCTTCCTCATGCTAGCTACTCTTGAATCCTGCGCCTCTATCATCACTAAATATAAGTGATCATTATATAATTGTTTGTGTACAACGATAGCACACTGTTACTCCTTTGACAATGACTCTTGCTGAAAATAAGAAGAAATGCTCCCAGCAAGATTTGCGGGCATTCCGGCTTCTAACAACTGAGCTTCAGAAGCCTCTCGTATTTTTTTTACTGAACCAAAATGCTTCAGCAATTGCTGTTTTCTTTTAGACCCTACCCCTTCAATATTATCCAATACCGATTGAATAGCATTTTTCTCATGCTGCTGGCGTAGGAATGTAATCGCAAATCTGTGTACTTCATCTTGAACGCGCTGCAATAAATAAAAGCCATCACTCGTGCGCTTCATCGCAATTACTTCAGGCGGATCACCGTATAATAACTGAGATGTATTATGCTTATCATCTTTCGCTAACCCTGCAATCGGAATCGACAACCCAAGCTCATCTTCCAATACTTCTCGGGCAACCTCCATCTGTCCCTTACCACCATCAATTAAAACTAAATCCGGCAGTGGCAGTCCCTCTTTTAATACCCGTGTATAACGGCGGCGAATTACTTCCTGCATAGCACCGTAATCGTCATGCTTTGCTGCTGTTCTCGTTTTATATTTGCGGTACTCTTTTCGCGCCGGCTTACCATCGATAAAAACAACCATCGCCGACACTGCATCTGTCCCGTGCATATGACTATTATCAAACGCTTCGATACGCAGAGGTGGCGCAATATTCATCGCTTCACCAAGCGCATCACATGCCCCAATTGTTCTCTCTTCTTGACGCTCTATTAATTGGAATTTAGCTGCAACAGCAATTTCTGCATTTTTCGTTGCTAAATCAACAAGTTCCCGCTTTTGTCCCCGCTTTGGTGCTAGGACTTTAACTTCTAACAACTCGGTTAAAATCGCCTCATCAATTGTCGTCGGAACGAATATTTCTTTCGGCTTAATATGCTCCAATTTATCATAAAAACGACCTACAAATGTTAAAAACTCTTCCTCTGCATCACGATAAATTGGAAAAACCGATACATCTCGCTCGATTAATTTTCCTTGTCGTACGAAAAACACCTGTACGCACATCCACCCTTTTTCAACAGCAAAGCCAAATACATCTCGGTTTGTCACATCTTTTGTCACCATTTTTTGTTTTTGCATGACCGTGTCAATATGCGCTATTTGATCGCGGTATTCTTTCGCACGCTCAAATTCTAAACTTTCAGCCGCTACAAGCATCTTTTCTTCTAGCTGCTTTTTTACCGTTTCAACGCCACCATTTAAAAACTTCGTCATCTCTTCAATCATCTCGTCATACACTTGCTTATCAATTTCCTTTATACAAGGTGCTAGGCATTGTCCAATATGATAGTACAAGCATACCTTCGGCGGCATTTGCACACATTTACGTAACGGATAAAGACGATCGAGCAACTTTTTCGTTTCACTTGCGGCATAAGCATTTGGATAAGGTCCAAAATACTTCGCCTTATCTTTTTTTACTTTACGCGTCGTAATAAGCCTTGGATATTTTTCATTAGTAATTTTAATATATGGATACGTTTTGTCGTCTGTTAGCATGATATTATACTTCGGGTCATGTAACTTTATGAGATTTAACTCTAATATCAACGCTTCTAAATTCGAGGACGTCACAATATATTCAAAATCCTCAATTTCGCCTACAAGTCGCTGTGTTTTCCCTTCATGACTACCTGTAAAGTACGAACGCACACGATTTTTGAGCACCTTCGCCTTGCCGACGTAAATAATGACGCCCTGTCTATCCTTCATCAAATAACAGCCAGGCTGATCTGGTAAAATCGCTAACTTTTGTTGTATAAGTTCATTCATCGCCTACCTGCCCCCTCATCCTTACATTATACAAAATACATCTAGAATGCAAAACGGGGATGGCTCACAAAGCTTATGTCTATCTTGAAAAACTGTATGAAGCACTTTTTCTACTCAGCTCATGTTTCATTGACCACGTTTCGCGGTTTATTCACCACGTTTTGTGATTTATTGACCATCAATCCTTATTTATTCACCATCATTTCTAATTTATTAACTATCTACCTTACATCCGACAACAAAATTGCCTGTTCACAGCTAACCGCAACAAAAAACCGAGACCCTTTTCAGTTGAAAGGTCTCGGCTTTGGAAGTTGCTTATTTTTTTATGCGTGTTTTGCGATGAAAGCTTCTAACGCTTCTTTTGGTTGGAAACCAACAGTTTTGTCTACTACTTCGCCATCTTTGAATAACAGTAAAGTTGGGATTGACATGATTTGGTATTGCGCTGCAGTACCTTGGTTGTTGTCTACATCTACTTTTACAATTTTAGCCGCACTACCTGCAGCGTCCATTTCTTCAAGAACTGGTCCAATCATTTTACAAGGTCCGCACCATGCAGCCCAAAAGTCTACTAGCACTAAACCTTCTTTCACATCATTTTGGAAAGTTGCATCTGTTGCATGTACAATCGCCATAATAATTCCTCCTTAAACTAACTATGATTTTAGTATAGCATGTTCAAAATAATTTGAGCGAACAATCTGCCTTGATTGTATAAATTATCCTTTGTTACTTTTCATAATCATTCGAACAGCTTACCTTTACGCCTCATTTCGATCATGACGCCCACTATATACATAAGTTAACGTAATAAAGATGTAAATAGCTACTGTGACACCCGTAATGATAATTGATGTGGTGAAAATGATGCCAATTAGTATTGCTACTAAAGCAATAATCGCGATCCAAGTTGTATAAGGGAACCATTTTACCGCATAGGCACTTGTTTTTTCCGGTTGTACTTTACGTGATTTCACATGCGCAATCGCAATGATTAACCAAATAAATAACACGGTATATCCTAGTGAACCCATTAGAAATTCAAAAGTTTTACTTCCCGCAAATAAAGAAATAATGACACCCATATATAGGGCTAAAGTACACATCAATATCGCATAAACCGGCACTTTCTTTTTAGATAAATGCCCGAAGATTTTAGGAATACGACCATCCACAGCTTGTGTATACAATACGCGAGATGAACCATATAAACCAGAATTCATCGATGAAATAATAGCAAGTATGACAACAGCATTCATAATATGGTCTGCACCAGGAATGCCAATCATTTTAAATACCATCACGAACGGACTTTCTGCTACCCCATTGACTTCATTCCAAGGAATTAAGCTAACGATAATAAAGAATGGCACTAAATAGAATGCGATGATTCGTAGCAAAGTACTACGCACAGCTTTTGGCACTACTTTTTCAGGATTTTTCGTTTCTGCTAACGTAATACCAATAATTTCAGTGCCTCCATAAGAATAAATCACGACTAGCATTGCAGCAACTAAGCCAGTTGGTCCGTTCGGTAAGAAACCACCATGTTCCGTTAAGTTTGAAAAACCAACAGCTGTATGATCCCCAAACGTGACAAGTAATAATACGAACCCTGCTATGATAAATACGACAATCACGGTAATTTTAATTAACGCTAGCCAATACTCCGTTTCTGCAAAAACTTTCACAGATAATAAATTAATAGCTGTAACTAAGATGGACACAGACAATGCAAGAATCCAAATTGGAGTATCCGGTAGCCAATATTGAAGGAAAATTGCCGCCACCACTGATTCAGCTGCAATATTTAGAACCCACATCTTCCAATAGATCCAATCTAAAAAATAGGCTGGGTATTTACCCAAAATGGATTGCACTAAATCTCTAAAGGTTCTTGCCTCGCTATTGCGAACGGCCATCTCCGCTAAACCTTGCATAACGAATAGCAAAATAATTCCGCCTACTAAGTAAGCAAGTAACACTGCTGGACCTGCCATATCAATAGCTGCACTGCTTCCTTTAAATAATCCTGCACCAATAGCTCCACCTAATGCCATCATCGTAATGTGCCTTGCAGTCATTGTTCTCTGTAATTTCTGGTTGTCATTTTCCATTTCCTTACCTCCTATAAATCCGCTGAATATAATAAAAAGGCATATCGTCTCTTCCTTCATCAACTGACGAAAGAAGAGACGATATGCCTTTAGCAAACCGCGGTACCACTCTTATTGGTTCTTTATGAACCCTGCTTAAAAACCTGGTAACGAAGGTTAATCGTCAAAACAAATGGATTACTCTGTTCATCTCATTTATTTTACCACTCATAGGCAAGTTCAAAGTTCTATTGGACTGCGTTGCACCAACCCGCAGCTCTCTTTACCAAATAATGAGCTTTTACTACTCCTAATCATTGCGTTTTCGAATAATTATTTTCAAAAAATTTTATTTAACATCCAACACTATACGGACCTGTTTTTCACCTCCTAAAATAAAAAAAGCATATCGTCTCTTCCTTCATCATCCGACGAAAGAAGAGACGATATGCCTTTAGCAAACCGCGGTACCACTCTTATTGGTTCTTTATGAACCCTGCTTAATACCTGGTAACGAAGGTTAATCGTTAAAACAAATGGATTACTCTGTTCATCTCATTTATTTTACCACTCATAGGCAAGTTCAAAGTTCTATTGGACTGCGTTGCACCAACCCGCAGCTCTCTTTACCAAATAATGAGCTTTTACTACTCCTAATCATTGCGTTTCAAAGTTAATTATTTTCAAAAAACTTTAATTAATATTCATCACTATACGGTCTTATATTCTTCATGTCAACACTTTATTTTGAAATAATAAATTCATTCTTAGTGAGAACTATCATTTTTCGCATAAAAAACAGGGAAGATAATTCCTCCCTGCTACTAGCATTTAAGCATTCACTTTTAACGCTTTAAACTCTTCAATTAGAAGAGGGATTACTTCAAATAAGTCACCAACAATACCGTAGTCAGCTACTTTAAAGATATTCGCTTCTGGGTCTTTGTTGATAGCAACAATAATTTTTGAATTCGACATACCTGCTAAATGTTGAATTGCACCTGAAATACCTGCAGCAATATAAAGATCAGGTGTGACAACTTTCCCTGTTTGACCGATTTGCAGTGAGTAATCACAGTATTCCGCATCACATGCACCACGTGAAGCACCAACTGCACCACCTAGTAAATCAGCTAGCTCTTGTAATGGTCCGAAACCTTCTTCCGATTTCACACCACGACCACCAGCGATAACTACTTTTGCTTCAGAAAGATCCACACCTTCAGCTGATTTACGTACGACTTCTTTAATAACTGAACGTAAATTTGTAATATCCACCGAAACTGCTGTTACATCACCTGAACGACCAGCTTGTTTTTCAAGTGGCGCGATGTTGTTTGGACGAACTGTCACAAATACAACGCCGTCTTTTACTTTCACTTTTTCAAATGCTTTACCCGAATAAATTGGACGAATAAATACAGCTGCATCACCAGCACCTTCAATTGTAGTAACATCTGAAATTAAACCAGATTTTAATTTACTTGCAATTTTAGGAGATAAATCTTTACCATTCGCCGTATGACCGAACACGATACCTTGTGGGTTTTCTTGTTCAATAACAGCGAGTATTGCTTGACCGAAGCCATCTGATGTATATTGCTTTAAATGTGGGTGTTCCACAGTTACAACACGGTCTGCCCCATACTCAAATAGCTCACCTGCTAAATTTGAAACCGTATCGCCTAAAAGTACGCCAACTACCTCGCCGCCATCTGCAATTTGCTTCGCTGCTGCGATCGCTTCAAAAGATACATTTCGCAAAGAACCTTCACGAACTTCACCTAATACTAAAACTTTTTTTGTCATCTATTGTCCCTCCGTTACCATCTTAGATTCTGAACAATTTAAATTCATCTAAAATTGAGGCTCTACACCATAATCTGTACTTGACAGCACATTCCACTTCAGGCGGACGCTTTCCGCGGGGCGAGCGACGAGCCTCCTCCTACGCTACGCTTCGTGCGGGGTCTCGTCTGTCTCGCTAATCCCGCAGGAGTCGCCGCCTTTCGTTACATGTGCTTTCATTTTGTAGGTTTCTTTTAAGTCAAGCACATGTTTTGGCAATGAGCCCAAATCGAATAAATTTAAATTACTTTCGCTTCTGTATGAAGTAGATTCACTAATTCTTTCACTTGCGCTGGTAGTTCGCCTTGTAAGACGCGTCCAGCAGCTTTTTGAGGTGGTAAGTAAATATCAATTGTTTCCACCTTTACTTCTACATCATCTTCATCGATATCTAAATCATCTAATTCCAGCTCTGCAAGCGGTTTCTTTTTCGCTTTCATAATACCTGGAAGTGATGGGTAACGAGGCTCATTTAAACCTTGTTGAGCAGTTACAAGTAATGGTAGTGACGTTTCAATCACTTCAGAATCCCCTTCGATATCACGAGTGATTGTCGCGATAGTACCATCTAATTCTAAATTTGTAATTGTTGTCACATAGTTAATGCCTAATAAATCCGCTACACGAGGCCCCACTTGACCAGAACCACCATCAATCGCAACATTTCCCGTTATAATTAAATCCGCATCTTTATCTTTTAAGTATTCCGCTAGAATAAATGATGCAGCAAATTGATCTAATTCTTCTAAATCATCTTCAGTATTAATAAGTACCGCTTCGTCAGCACCCATAGCTAAAGCTGTACGCAACTGCTTTTCAGCATCTTCGCCACCAATTGTGACTACTGTTACTTTGCCACCATTTGCATCACGTACTTGGATTGCCTCTTCAATTGCATACTCATCATATGGATTAATGATAAATTCAGCGCCATCCTCTTGGATTTTGCCACCAGAAACGACGATTTTTTCTTCCGTATCAAATGTTCGCTTAATTAATGCAAAAATGTTCATATTCATGCCTCCTGAAACGATTTTTTATCTAAGTAAACTTGTAAATATTATATATTATTAGCTTAGATAACCTCCCAATCTCTTTGGTTATCATTGCTAATTATACCTATTTCCCTGAGAATACTGGTTCACGTTTTTCGATAAATGCTTGAATGCCTTCTTTTGCATCTTCACTGACGAAAACGGTGCCAAAAGCTTTTGCTTCTGCTTGAATACCTTCGTAGAACGATGCCGGTTTTGCGTATTGTAATGTTTGAATTGTTGCTTTTAATGCAATTGGACTTTTCTTTGCAATTTTCTTTGCGATTTTCAATGTTTCATCTACTAATGTTTCGTCTGTGTAGGCACGATTTGCAAGGCCCCATTCAACCGCTTCGGCACCTGTAATTGGCTCGCTCGTAAACATCATTTCAGCTGCTTTCGCAACACCTACATAACGAGGTAAACGCTGTGTACCGCCAAAGCCTGGAATGATGCCTAGCTGTAACTCAGGTAAACCTAACTTCGCTTTTTCCGTTACAAAACGCATATGGCAGCTCATCGCAAGCTCTAATCCGCCACCAAGCGCTGCCCCATGAATTGCTGCAATGACTGGCTTTGGAAAAGATTCAACACGCTCGAATACTTGTTGCCCATTTTTTGCAAGCTTTGCAAATTCCTCACCTGATGTTACATCTGTAAATTCCTTTATGTCTGCTCCAGCTGAAAAGAAACGCCCTTCACCATAAAGCATAACTACACGTACATTTTCATCATGCTCTATAATGTTTAGTAATTCATGAACCTCTGCAATCAACCCCTGAGACAATGCATTTGCCGGGGGGCGTTGGATTGCCACTACAGCAACCCCTTCATCTACTTGCCAACTAAGAAACTCCATATTCCCACATCCTCCTTACGCCTTCATTCCATTCAGCAGTAAACGCTGAACTTTCGGAACTTGCTCGACTAAATCATATCGATAATCACTCATCACCCAAGATGTTATCATTTCATCTATCGTGCCAAACACCATTTGGCGCGCAAGTCGTACGTCCATCGTCGAGTTGAATTCACCTGATAACATACCTTCGACTAAAATCTGATCCAGTAGTTTCAAATATTCTCGTAAAACCCCATTGATCTTCAAACGTAATTCTTTGTTTGATTGTCGAAGTTCTAATTGCGTAACCGTTGCTAAATACCGATCTGTTGCAAGAACCTTAAAGTGGTTGTCAATCATACGGGATAGCTTTTCCGTGGAAGACTTTCCATTTTCTATTATATCTTGTAATGTCTCTACAAAAACAGCCATTTTTTCATTAAAGACAGAAATTAATATATCTTCTTTATTTTTAAAATATAAATAGATTGTGCCATCAGCTACGCCTGCTTGCTTGGCAATTTTCGATACTTGCGCTTGATGGTAACCATTTTCAGCAATTACTATTACTGCTGCATCTATAATTTGTTTGTATTTCGGTTTATCTCGTCTCATTTTCTATCACCACCAAAAAAATATGGAAATATGAATGGTCATTCATTCATATTTCCATATTATATTTTACGAACAGTATTGTCAATACTTTGTCACGTAGTTATTTCGCTTCTTTACTCAATAATTTCTTTTTTTCTTCGTCTACTAAAGTCCGGCGTAAAATTTTACCGACAGCTGTTTTCGGTAGTTCATCACGGAATTCATAAAAGCGTGGAACTTTAAACGATGCTAAGTTTTCTCGGCAATACTTATTTAATTCTTCCTCTGTTGCCTTTTTTCCTTCTTTTAAAACAATAAAAGCTTTTACGGTTTCCCCGCGATAAGGATCTGGAATCCCAACTACAACACATTCTTGAATTGCATCATGTTCGTATAATACTTCCTCTACTTCACGCGGATATATATTAAAGCCCCCAGCTATAATTAAATCCTTTTTTCGATCCACCACATAAAAGTAACCTTCCTCATCCATGTAGCCTAAATCTCCTGTTAAAAACCAACCGTCTGCAAATGTTGCGGCCGTATCTTCTGGACGATTCCAATAACCTTTCATCACTTGAGGACCTTTGACAACAATTTCACCAATTTCACCGACCCCTAATTGCTCTGTATCTCCGCTGCGGATTATAGCAGACTCTGTGTCTGGCCACGGTAGTCCAACTGAACCTGGCACACGTTTCCCCCAAATAGGTGTTGCATGTGTCACTGGAGATGTTTCCGTAAGCCCATACCCCTCTACTAGTTTACCTCCCGTCACTAATTCAAACTGTTCTTGAACTTCAACCGGCAATGGTGCCGAGCCACTTAAGCACGCTTTAATAGACGACAAATCATATTTTTTAATATCCGGATGATTTAACAAGCCAATGTAAATTGTCGGTGCACCTGGAAAAAGCGTCGGCTTTTGCTTATCAATTGTCTTAAGTGCCGTTTCAGCATCAAATTTAGGTAATAACACCATGCGATTTTGTGTAAAAACTGAAAGCAGCATAACGGTTGTCATCCCATAAACATGGAAAAATGGTAGTATACCTAAAATCGTTTCCTCACCGTTTTTACACTTATACAGCCATGCATTACACATTGCCATATTTGCATTTAAGTTTTTGTGTGTAAGCATTACACCCTTTGGAAAACCTGTTGTCCCACCCGTATATTGCAATAAAGCGATATCCTCTTCGTAATCAAATGGCACTTCAAAAGTAGTAGTCGGTGCAGATTTCATAATTTCTGTAAATAAATGATTTTGACCACTATGCTCAACTTTTACGCTAAATCCATATTGCTTCTTTTGAATAAACGGATACACTACATTTTTCGGAAATGGTAGATAATCTTTTATAGCTGTTACGATTATATTTTCTAACGCCGTCTCTTTCAATACTTTCGTCACGCGTGGATACAATATATCCATCACTAAAATAACTTTTGCCCCTGAATCCGCCATTTGGTATTGCAACTCACGTTCTGTATACAATGGGTTCGTTTGCACTACAATAGCACCAGCATACATTGCTCCGTAGTAACCGATTACATTTTGGGGTGTATTTGGGAGCATAATAGCTACGCGATCCCCTTTTTCCACTCCAAGTGACCTCAAGTAATTCGCAAACTTTAACGCTGACTCATAAAGCTCTTTGTACGTAATATCCTTTCCCATAAAATGAATAGCCACTTTTGATGGATTCGCTTCATACGCACGTGTCAAAAATTGTTGCAATGGAATTTTATCGTACGTTAATGTAGCTGGCACTTCTTTTGGATAATTAACTAACCATGGTTTCACTGTCATAAGTCTTCTCCCCTTTGCTCCAAACTTTGGTAATCCTTTATTTAATTATAATGAAAAAGAAATATAGTTACAAACACTAAAATAGAAAATAATTGCACTTTCAATTAATTATTATGCGTTTTAGATCAATTTTAGACCTATACTCTTAAACAAAAACAGTAGAACAGCTATGTGAGTACTCATTCATTATCCACTTTCCTCTAAATTCAAAATACCATTATTCTTATTCTCAAAAAGTAATTTTTATGT
>JAVWKG010000068.1:0-15096 GCA_036638655.1 Lysinibacillus sp.
AGCCTAAGTGCGCCACATCCATGTGGCAACGGCTTCATGACCAACTTCGTGTTGGCCTGAGGAGATTGGAGCCGTGCTGTGCGAAAAGCGTCCGCCTGGAACGGAAAGTCACGGGGCCGTAAGGTCACTTGTAAAAACAACTTATACTTTCTCTTTAAGAAAAACACGAACCAACAGTAATTTGTCGATTCGTGTTTTGTATTTTGTTGCTTATAGTAAGCTATATAATTTAATATGTTCGTTTTTATCATTGAACCAGCGCATTGCGAATTCATTTTCAAATAAAAAAACATATTTATCGAATCGGTCACGTACAAGCATACTGCGAGCCGCTGACATTGATTCTTTCACATCTTCTTCATTTTCAATCCAACGAGCAATTTTTTGACCAACTGGCTCCATTTTCACTTCAACATTGTACTCACCCTTCATACGGTGCTCAAACACTTCAAATTGAAGTTGACCAACCGCACCAAGAATAACTTCTTCTGTATGAAGCGTTTTATAATACTGAATAGCACCTTCTTGTACTAACTGAAGAATACCTTTATGGAATTGTTTAGATTTCATAACGTTTTTAGCTGTTACACGCATGAAAATTTCTGGCGTAAATTGTGGTAAACTTTCAAATTGGAACGTTTTCTTTCCACCTACGACAGTATCACCAATTTGATAAGTACCCGTATCATATAATCCGATAATATCGCCCGCCACTGCTACATCTACTGTTTCACGGTCATCAGCAAGGAATTGTGTGGACTGTGTCACTTTAAATGACTTTCCAGTACGTGATAACGTCATATTCATACCACGCTCAAATTTCCCTGATACAATACGCACAAAAGCAATACGGTCACGGTGCGCTGGGTTCATATTCGCTTGAATTTTGAAAATAAATCCAGAAAACTCACCATAATCTACAGGATCTATAAACTGCTCATCTTCTGTAATACGTGGTTGTGGTATTGGCGCAAACTTCAAATATGTGTCAAGGAACGTTTGCACACCAAAGTTTGTTAAAGCAGAACCGAAAAATACTGGCGTTAATTCACCACGACGAATTTTATCCTCTGAGTAAGCATTTCCTGCTTCATCAAGTAGCATAATATCTTCCATCGCTTGTGTGTAATAAGACGTCACTTTCATAGGATGCTCGACTGCTAACTCACCATGCTCATCGATTGGTAAGAAACGCTCCGATTCTTCTGTACGGAATTGTTCAATACGCTTGTTGTAACGATCATAAATTCCTAAAAATTCTTTCCCCATACCGATTGGCCAGTTCATCGGATAAGCATTAATACCAAGTACTTCTTCTAATTCTTCAATTAACTCCAAAGGCTCTTTCCCTTGGCGATCTAATTTGTTGATGAAAGTAAAAATTGGAATACCGCGCATTTTACAAACTTTAAATAGCTTTAATGTTTGTGCTTCAATCCCCTTTGCTGCATCGACAACCATGACAGCACTGTCTACTGCCATTAATGTACGGTACGTATCTTCCGAGAAATCTTGGTGCCCAGGTGTATCCAAAATGTTCACACGGCAATCACTATAATCGAATTGCATAACAGAAGAAGTAACCGAGATTCCACGTTGCTTTTCAATTTCCATCCAGTCAGATGTCGCAAATTTCCCCGACTTCTTCCCTTTTACAGTACCCGCATCACGAATCGCACCACCAAAAAGTAAAAGTTTTTCAGTAATTGTCGTTTTACCAGCATCCGGGTGAGAAATGATGGCAAATGTACGACGTGATAATATATCTTGTTCTAAATTTGAAGTCATTTTTTGCATTCTCCTTTTTTCATACTTCCTTATAATAAAAGAAGGTAGACCAACTATACAACCTTTTTACATGAAATAGTGCCAAAAAAGAAAACCCTTTAGTCCCAAACTAAAAGGGTTTTCTCACAACTTCGTCACACAAATTTCAAAAGCCCGGCTTCTACAGCAATATTTGTGTCGCTGTGCGGGTATTTCGTATTTTCGATAATTTGATAATCCTCATGCCCTTTACCTGCGAAAATAATAATGTCATCTGGATCAGCTATTTCAACCGCGTGGCGTACTGCCTCTGCACGGTCTCCGATGCATGCATAATTTTTATGTTGCATACCTTTTTCAAGGTCGCCTGTAATACTATCGTATGCTTCATAACGCGGATCGTCAGTCGTTAAAATGACATAATCTGCTGCTGAAGCTTTTTCAGCCATTGCAGGGCGCTTCGATTTATCTCGATTTCCGCCAGTACCAACTAAAAAGATGAGCTTTCCTTTTTTATATGGCTGTGCAGCAGCAATTGCTTTTTCAATTGCATCTGGTGTATGCGCATAGTCTATAAAGAGTTGAATCGGTAAGTTTGTTTGTACCTTTTCCATACGACCCTTTACTGGTGGTAATTGCTCCACTTGCTCGAGTATCGAATCCAGTGAATAACCACGCGCATAAAATGCAATAATAGCAGCTAATACATTATAAATATTAAACTCTCCAAGCAACTGCATTTTCACCGGGAATATCCCCTCTGGCGTTATCATATCAAAAGATGTCATGTAATCTTGGTATTCACAATTGATAGCACGGAAATCCGCTTCTTCATTTTGTAATCCATACGTCCAAACAGGGAATGGCGTCATTTCAGCATAACGATCAGACCACTTATCATCTGCATTAAGCACTACATGCTTATTTTTCTCTAAATCTTGTCCTAATTGTGAGAAAAGTAAGCCTTTAGCATGACCATATTCCTCCATCGTACCATGAAAATCAAGGTGATCATGCGTTAAATTTGTAAAAATCGCCACATCATAATCAACCCCAGCAAGTCTCCCTAAAGCTAAGCCATGTGAAGAAACTTCCATTGTCATTAAGCGGCAGCCTTCCATTTTCGCTCGGAAAATCATTTGCTGTGTGCTCAAGGCATCACTTGTCGTATTTGCAGATTCGTATAAAATACCATTCAAATTAAAACCAATTGTACCGGATAATGCAGATTTCTCTCCAAAACCTTGCATTAAATTTTGAATAATACCCGTTACAGAAGTTTTACCATTTGTTCCTGTAACTCCAATCATGGCAATATCTTTTGACGGATAATCGAAAAACTTCGCCGCCAATAAGCCAACAGCACGCTCTGTGTCCTTCACGATTACTTGAGCAATGTTATTAGGTAAAGATAATTCGCGCTCCGTCACAACTATTGTTGCGCCACCCTCAATCGCTTTTTCTGCATAGTCATGACCATCCACTGTAAAACCTTTAATACAAACAAACATGCTATTCGGCTGAACACTTCGTGAATCAATTACAATATCTGTTACTTGGTCAGATAATTGACCAATTATTTTTTTCAAAGGTAATGCACTCAACAATTCCTCTGCATACATTTCAAAGTCCTCCATTCAATCTCTCGACCTGCATTGTCAATCCTTTCATCGACTACAAACCTTTCGTTCGACAAAATTCGACAACGCAAATACCCCCACTTATATACTTACCTTTATCTTACTACTTCTCATATGATAAATGAAATGACTTCTAACGCGAAATTTCAGGATTTTATTATAGTTTCTACAAACTAGTTTTATTTTTTTCAATCATATCAAAATACGCCATTTATCGACAACGTTGAATCATGTATTATGAAGTTAACATGTTTAATTTGAGGTGTATTCATGCAACAATTTGAAGTTTTGCGTATAAAAAATGAATTAGTCCTATTATTTTTCATTTCCAGTATGTTAATTTACGGTGCATTTGTAACAATTGGTCTTTTTGAGCGTGTCTTGTTCTTCCCCTTTACTATAGCGACTTTTTTTATTCCGCTTGCTTTTGTAAAGTATAAAAAAATGAGTCCTCCTACCATTAAGTGGATGATCATTATTTGTGGAAACATATCGCTAGTATTTCTCAATACTATGACTTTCAGTTTCATCAATATAATTTGGTTCATTTATTTTTTACTTTTAATCTCTATTTATGAATCCCGAAAAACAAATGTTTTATTTGGTATCATAACACTCTTCGAAATACTTTTCTTGATATTTTTTCATTTTAGTGCTGTGAAAGAAGTAATTCGCATGCCTTATTTGAACTCTCTTATTTTCTTAATTAGTATTCTGCTTATTATTTGTGGAATTCAAGCGCTCTACTTAAAAAGATTTTGGAAACAAGTTAAAAATATCAAGTTACACAATGAACAGCAGTTACACTCTCAGGAAGCATACTTACAATTATTTTTCGAACATGCGAATGACTGCATCGCTGTTTTTAGTTTAGATAATCGAATTATCGATGTGAACCCTGCATTTGAAGAGGTTTACGGCTGGACTCGCTCTGAGTGCGTAGGGAAAATTATTCAACTTGTTCCACAAAACAACGACGAAGCTGCTACTAATAGATATCAACAGCTTTTAGGCGGCCAGAGCTTTAAGCTACTTGAAACACAGGATATGCGTAAAGATGGTACTGTTTTTGATGTAGAAATATCACTGTCACCTATCTATGACCATAATAAAAAAATGGTGGCCATTTCGGTCATTTCTCGGGACATTTCCTATAAAAAGGAAAATGAGAAGCTCATTATTCAGTCTGAGAAGCTTAAACTGGCCGGAGAAATTGCCGCTGGCGTTGCCCATGAAATTCGGAATCCGATGACAGTTGTTTCAGGCTTTGTACAAATGATGAATAGTGATAAGCATTCACCATATCAGCACTATACTGAAATTATCCAATCCGAAATTGAACGAATCAATTTAATTATAAGTGAATTTTTAGTGTTATCTAAGCCGCAAGCAGATCATATAAAAGAGCTTTCAATCGATAAAGTACTAAATGACACGATCAATTTCTTCCAATTGGAATTTCAAAATCGGTCAATTACATTTAAGAAGCATTTTGAAACGAGCGATTATCGTGTTCAAGGTAACGAAAATCAATTAAAGCAAGTATTTATAAATATTATTAAAAATGCAATTGAAGCCATTGACACCCAGCAATCCATTGGTAAAATCGATCTATCTATTTCAAAAAGCGAAAAAAACATGTTGGAAATATCCATTTCCGATAATGGTATTGGCATTTCTGAAGTTTTATTGCCACAAATATTCGAACCCTTTTATACAACAAAAACAAAAGGGACAGGACTTGGCATGATGATTACTAATAAAATTATTCAAGAGCATAACGGTACAATTACTGTCGAAAGTCGTCCGCAGCTAGGTACAAGCATCAAAATAAAACTGCCAATCATCTAAAGAGGACTGTCTTCCACAAATAAGGTTTGGGGAGACAGTCCTTCTGTTATTTCATAATTTTCCGAACTAGTTTTACTTTTTGCTTATATGGTGGAAATAAAATATTTGTCGCAAGTTTCGATGATTTTTTTAATATAGATTTGGGGTGTGTAAAGTTCTCAAAACTCGCTTTCCCATGATATGCCTTCACACCAGACGGGCCCACACCGCCAAATGGTAAGTGCGAATTCCCTACATGTGTGATCGTATCGTTTATACACCCCCCACCAAAAGGCAGCTCATCTAAGAAGTAATTAATTGCCTTTTCATGCTCCGAGAAAAAATACGCAGCTAAAGGTTTCGGAAGCTGACGAACTTGATGAATAGCTAGTTGCAAATCATCATATACGATGATTGGTAATATTGGACCAAATAACTCATCTTGCATAGCAGGACTTACCCAAGTGACATTTTCAATGATTGTTGGCTCAATATACAATTCACTCTGATCTGTACGACCACCATATGTTATAAAATCACGCTCTTTTACTACTATTTCTTGCAAGCGGTCAAAATGCTTTTGACTAATAATACGCCCATAATCCGGGCTTTTTATAGCATTTGTTCCGTAAAAATCTTTTATCGCATCTTTTAGTAATGCACTAAATTGATTGCTTACATCTCTATGCACGAGTAAATAGTCTGGTGCAACACAAGTTTGACCTGTATTTGTGAATTTCCCCCATGCTATTCGTTTTGCAGCTACTTCAAGATTGGCCGTTTGATCGACGATTGCAGGACTTTTCCCACCAAGTTCCAAAGCAATTGGCGTTAATCTTTCAGCAGCAGCTCTTGCAATCACTTTCCCTACAGCTACACTACCTGTAAAGAAAATATAGTCAAAAGACGCATGAATAAGCGCTGTTACTTCTTCTTTTTCTCCTTCAACAATTCGGACATACTCTGGTTCAAATGCTTCTTCAACAATCTTTTTCACGATAGCTGTTGTATGCACTGCTATTTCTGATGGTTTCACGATCGCAGTATTACCGCCTACAATCGCACCAATTAACGGCTCCATCACTAATTGGAAAGGATAGTTGAAAGGCCCAATAATAAGCGTCACACCATAAGGCTCCCTTGTAATAAAACTTTTAGCTGGTTGATATTGGATTGGTGTCTTCACAGACTCTGGCACCATCCATTCATCTACACGCTTTATCATATAGGAAATGCTGTCTAGCACTAATCCAACTTCCGTTGCATATGCTTCAAATTCACTTTTTCGCAAATCTAAATAAAGTGCTTCTAGTACAGATTTTTCATATTTTATTATCGTCTGCTTTAATTTTTTTAATTGTTTTTTTCTAAAATGAACACTTTTTGTAGCACGAGAAAAGTAAAATTGGCGCTGTTGCTCAATCATTTCTTCAATAGGCAAAGTTGTTAACCCCATTTTAAAAACACCTCATTTTTTATTTTTTCTTACATAAAAATATTTTTTTGAAGCACACTATCTTTAGTGTATACGATACAACATGCACTGCAAAAAATCCTCCTTCTAAAAGAAAAAGGTGGTGAAAATAATAACGAAAACTACTTTCTATTGCTTGTAATAGTAGTGAACAGTCCGTTCGCTACATATGTTTCAAATATCTTTACATACTTAAAAGAAATGAGGGATTAGATGATGGTTACAACAGAAACCTGGTGGGAAGGAATATTTTCAGGACCTTTAGTTCACGGCATCAATGTTGAAAAACTACATTTATTACAAGACGAGTCCTTTCTTTATCTTTCAACAGCAACTTTTGAGGATAACACGCAGCCCGAGGATAGAAGTAATAACTAAATAAAGCGCATGATAGGAATGAAATACTATTCCTATCATGCGCTTTTCCGCTATTTCATTAAAATATTTTTCGGTTCACATGCCTCAAATTTCGCAAAACTATCTTCATTTTCTAATTTTGCTCCTGCTAATACAACAACCGCTTCATTAATAGCCGCTTTACATTTTGTAAATGTATTGCCACTGCCCTCAAATTTACAATTTAATGTATCTACCGCTGCCCCACCAGCTTGCGATGTACAATTTTCAAACAGCGTGTCCTTTAAAGAAATTTCAGCATCATACATATGTAGTGCACCACTCATTTGTGCACGACTTTCTTTAAAATAACAGCCTTCCATTACAAGCTTCACCTTTTGTACCTTACCACCCGAAATAAAACCAAAAAAGTTTCTCGATTTCATATGGGCCGCTTCCGTACCAGCGATATACATACTGCCACCTTTACCAAGCGTGGAATTATATTCAAACTGACAATTTCGTAAAACAAAGTGCTCACTATTCGTAAAATAGACAGCTCCACCGCGTTCTTCATCGAAACATTTTTCAAAAGTACAGTGATCGAGCTCCACTTGCACATTATTCATCTCAAGTGCACGTACAATGTTCGCTCCGAAGAAATGAACATTTCCTAGCTTTAGCTGTGGCACATTGCGAATTGAAAGCATTGTTTTGTTGGCATCTAATGACGCTACGAATCGAGCTCCATCTGCCTTAAGTACACCACCATCTACAATAATAGAAGCGTTATTGGTAAAGGTTACTTCCATGCCATTCAAATCAAGCTCTGCACCTTTACTTACGATAACATCTCCACTAAATAGCGTTGCATATTTTAATTTTCGTTTTTGCCCTGTTAACAAAGTCATTTGAGCGATTCGCTCTTGATAGACAAAGTTTACTAAAAAATAACTTAGTGTATTCAGTGGTACAGCTACCTCTTGCTCTAGTGCTGCTTGTACAACTTTTACGCCAACTTCAAGATCATTACGTAACATTGCTAATCGGAAACCACGTATAAAATGCACTTCAGCATAACTTAACTGCAATAATTCCTCAAAGAGAACGAGTAACTCTTGTTCTCTTTCGGTAATTTTATGATCTTGCTGAGCTAGACCATACAAATCCAGCATAAATAAATATTTATGCTCTGGTTTACTCAGCATCTGTAGCACCTTATGTATTGTTTCATCTTCGGCTTTTAATGCAGTTTGAATAGCTTGCTTTTTAAACTCTACTGGTAAATCCAGTACAGAAACTTGTTTTTTTAGTTTATCCTTCGCCATTTCACTCGGATATCCATTAACACATATTAATAACGCATAACCTATTGCATACGTTTGACGAAATTGCACTTCTTCTTGTGCAAATGGATGCTTTTGGTCTAATAATTCTTTTTTCACACGCTTCAAACTATCTAAAACAGACATCTTCTTGACCCCTCCACATCGTCTTTACTCATATCATATATCGGATTATTTTTTGAATATTATAGTATTTAAACTTCTTTAGAAGCCAGAGCCCTCTATTTGAACCGATCTTCATTGATCAAACTAATTATCTTTACCTTTCAATTCCAAGGCAAAAAACCACAGTTCAAACTGTGGCTCACTATTATATGACGTGTATAGCCTTACCGAATGTAGCTTTCGCTGCATCTCCAATATGCTCAGACACCGTTGGATGTGGGAAAATCATGCCAGCTAATGTTTGTGCAGTACCTCCTGCATTTTTTACTGCAAGAATAGTATTTAACATTTCAGTCGCGCCATCTCCAACAACACATGCTCCTAAAATACGACTATCCCCTTTTTTAGCAATAATTTTTACAAAGCCTTCAGTATTCCCCTCCATTAATGCTTTTGAATTCGTGCATAATGGCATTTTTGTTACAGTATACGCTTCATTAATTTCATCTTCTAGTAAACCAAATGTTGCAATTTCTGGATGTGTATAGACGCAACGAGGAATCGATGATTGATCGATCATCGTTGGATTATGGCCTAATATATGTTCCACAACATGAATACCTTCAGCACTTGCTGCATGTGCCAATTGATAACCTCCAACAATATCGCCAATTGCATATACATGAGAGACACTCGTCTCCAGATGCGCATTCACAGCAATTAACCGACCATCAAAATCAAGCCCCAGACTCTCGGCAATTTCTGTATTTGGACGGCGCCCTGTAGCAAATAATAAATTTTCATATGTATAAATACCTGTTGAAGTATGAATTTCATTGCCTGCAAAATGCTCAAATTGAAAATCCGTTACAAGCTCTATGCCAAGCATCTTCATTTTTTCACGAATAATTGGTCTGGCATCTATTTCTTCTGTTTGTAAAATATCGAGACTATGATTGAGCATCGTTACCTTTGTCCCCATTGGTGCTAAACTAAAAGCCATTTCCACGGCTATCACACCGCCTCCGATAATTGTCAGTTGTTTTGGTAGCGCTGTCATTTTAAAGAAAGTATCGGTAGTATAATAAGTAGATGTCTCCAGTCCTTTAAACGGTGGAACAAATGGTTTACTACCCGTTGCTAAAACAATATCTTTTGCTGCAAAAATAGTTGTACCAACCTCTACTGTTAAGTCACGATTCACTTTCGCTTCTCCACGATACATTGTAATTTGATTACTCACAATAAAGCATTCAATATTTTTTAATAATTCATCAATAATCGTATCTTTTCGTTGCATAAGGCGTGGAAAATTTATTTTCACCTCAGATGTTTCAATTCCCCAGCTATTACCTCTTTTTATTTCCTGTACAAGTTTACTATGCTCTAATAATATTTTCGACGGAATGCAGCCTACATTATAGCAAGCTCCTCCTACCTTATCACGTTCCACTAGCGCTACTTTCAACCCACTTTTTGCTGCATGGATAGCAGCTACATATCCTCCAGGACCAGCACCAATAATTGCTATATCAAAATTTATCACAAAATTCACCTCATCTATCACCATATCACTCACAAAATTTGATTGCAAAGGTCGTTTTTGTTAATTATGTAGTCCTCTTGAATTCAGATTATTTACCAACAATAAAAAATCCACTCATGTCAGTGGATTTTCTACTTCGCTAAATTATAGTAGCTTATTGATATATATCCCTATTCCAAAAACGTTGCTGGGCAATGGCTGCGACAAACTTCGTTCCGAAATCAGTATTGCCGGTGGCTATTACGATGCCAGGACCAGTTTCTGCATTTGATGCGTTGAAAAATGGCATCCCTGTTGTGGCTACACCGATTGGTTTATAATGACGAAATGCTTGGTTGATGTAGATTAACATATCTTGATTGAATTTTGCTTGATTCTCTGCTTTTACGCCAACAACATATAATGCATCAAACAAAACCGAGTCTGTCGTTTGATATGTTTCTGTCGCCATTAATTGAATGCCCTCTTTACTCTTGATTGGTCCTAATCTTTCAGCGATAATAGTGTATCTAACACCGTACTTTGTTAATGTTTTTAAAATATGACTAACTTCTTTCATATCAAATCCTTCACCGATAAGAACCCCTACTTTAAGTGTTTGCGGTAACTTCACTGTATTTGCCTGACTTAGTACTGGTGAAGAAGCTGTGACTTTGGATTGCTCACCTGTTGGTCGATTAACGCCCACATTATGCGCAATGACATTTGCCATTTCTTTATCTACATGAACAAACATATTCACTACTTGTTGCCGAACAGATTGACTTTTCACCTTGCCAACTTCAAAACAAAAAGCATTAATAATATGCTGTTTTTCAGGTGCTGACATGCTGTTCCAAAAAAGCCTTGCCTGTGAGAAATGATCGTCAAAGGATTTACTTCGCGAGCGCGTAATACGTCCTTCCACTTTTTCTTCATAATGAACAAACCCACCTTCAGCTGCAGTTGACGTAGAAGGTGTATTATTTGCAAGCGAGTTTTTATGATAACTTACTCGCCCAACATTAATCGTCTGCCGACTAAAGCCATTGCGCTGATTATTATGGATTGGGCATATCGGTCGGTTTATCGGAATTTCCGCAAAATTAGGTCCACCTAAACGAAGTAGTTGCGTATCTAAATAAGAAAATAAACGTCCTTGCAACAATGGATCATTTGTAAAATCAATACCTGGTACAACATTTCCTGGGTGGAAAGCCACTTGCTCTGTTTCTGCAAAAACATTGTCTACATTACGATTCAATGTCATCTTCCCAATAATTTTTACAGGTACTATTTCCTCAGGCCAAAGCTTTGTTGCATCTAAAATATCAAAATCGAATTTAAACTCTTCATCTTGCTCAATCATTTGAATTCCGAGCTCATACTCTGGAAATTCGCCATTTTCAATAGATTCCCATAAATCTCGTCGTTGAAAATCAGTATCTTTCCCTGCAATCATTTGTGCTTCATCCCAGACAAGTGAATGCACACCTAGTACTGGTTTCCAATGAAATTTCACGAATCTCGACTGCCCTTTGTCATTCACGAAACGGAAAGTATGAACACCAAAACCTTCAATCATGCGATAATTTTTCGGTATAGCCCGATCCGACATCAACCACATGACCATATGAGCAGTTTCCTGATTATTGGCCACAAAATCCCAAAAAGTATCGTGGGCCGAAGCAGCTTGTGGTATTTCATTATGCGGTTCAGGCTTCACCGCATGAATTAAATCTGGAAACTTCATGGCATCTTGAATGAAAAACACCGGAATGTTGTTACCTACTAAATCATAATTGCCTTCCTCTGTATAAAACTTTACGGCAAATCCACGCACATCCCGTGCAGTATCCATTGAACCGGAGCTACCGACAACATTCGAGAATCTTAAAAAAACAGGCGTTGTGGCACCAGCTTTTTGTAAAAACCCTGCTTTTGTATATTCATGCATCGATTCATACAACACAAACTCTCCGTGCGCTGCATAACCTCTTGCATGTACAACACGCTCAGGAATGCGCTCATGATCAAAATGTGTAATTTTTTCTCGAAGGTGAAAATCCTCCATTATAGTAGGACCTCTTACGCCTGCTTTTAACGAATCCTCATCATTTGAAATTTTTAAACCCTGATCAGACGTCATTTTTTTCCCATCGTTATTTACGCGAAACTGTTCGAGTTGTTGATTTTTCGCATTTCCCTCATTATCTTTTGGCTGATTTGACCCCGATTTGTCCACGAAATCCCCTTTCGTTCCTTCATATATGCTCAATACACAATATATGTTTTTAGGATAGAAACATACTTAAACAATTTTTGAAAATAAACATTGACCATCTAAGTCAATGTTTGCTAAAATGACCACATCGGTCAATATTTGTGAGAGGAGAATTACTTTGTATCCACTTTTTTTAAAAGCAAGCGCAGAAAAGCAGCGCAACATTATCAATGCAGCATTGCATGAGTTTTCAAAGCATTCCTATGATGCTGCCTCTACAAATAACATTGTGAAGGAAGCCGGAATATCAAAAGGAATTTTATTTCATTACTTTGGCAATAAAAAAAATTTGTATCTTTATGTATACGAATATGTCCTCGATACTTATACGGAGGCAATATTTGATGCGCTTAATTTAGAAGAACGGGATATTTTTAAACGTTTTACACAAATGGTTTCGATGCAAATGAATTTACTTCAACAAAATCCTGCATTTTTTAACTTCCTGAATATGACAACAATTGAAAGAAGTGTGGCGGTAGCGACTGAACTCGAACAAATAAGCAATACTAAGCAGGATTATTCTTATGAGAAATTTTCTTTTGGTATCGACTATTCATTGTTCAAAGAGGGCATAAACGTTGAGTATGCCTTGAATATTTTAAGATGGATTAATGAGGGTATTGCCCATCGTTACGAGCAACAATTCAAAGATGCTTTTAATGATTTTGACGAATTTAATAAGCTACTTAATCGTTGCGCAGAAGAAATGGAGGATTATTTCCGTTTTATAAAACCACTACTTTATACAGAGTAGAACACAAAATGATCACGTCCATACGCTGATTTAAAAAAGGAGAAATACGATGACTTTGAATGATCCATTTAAGCATGTTAAAAAAGGACCCATGTTAATGGTGATGCTGTTCGGTGCGTTCTTCTCATTATTAAATGAAACGCTTCTTGCAACGGCATTACCAGAAATCATGGTGCACTTTTCAATAAACGAAACAGAAGTACAATGGCTGACAACAGCCTTCTTACTAACAAACGGCATAATGATTCCGATTTCTGCCTTTATTATCGGGAAATTTACAACTCGACAAATTTTCATTTCTGCAATTGCCGTCTTTACATTCGGTACAGCTGTGGCAGCTTTTTCAGACTCGTATGCACTGTTATTAGTTGCTCGTATTGTGCAAGCGATGGGCTCGGGTGTTATGATGCCGCTGATGATGACCGTCCTTTTAACAATGTTCCCTATCGATAAACGCGGCGCAGCAATGGGGATGATGGGACTTGTTATTTCCTTCGCACCTGCCATTGGACCAACACTATCAGGTTTCCTGGTAGAATACTTTAATTGGCGCATGCTGTTTTACGCAGTGTTGCCGATTGCGATTTTAACACTGATTTTATCGATTTTCTTCATTTCTAACGTAACGGAAAAAACAAATCCAAAGGTTGATGTTGTATCTATTTTAATGTCTTCTTTCGGCTTCGGTGGGTTATTATACGGATTTAGCGCTGGGGCTACGCGTGGATGGACAGATACATTCGTACTAACTTGTATAATTGGTGGCTTTATTATTATTGGGTTATTCACCTGGAGACAGCTTCGTCTTGAAACACCATTATTAGAATTCCGCGTATTTAAAAATAAAGACTTCACATTAGGTGTTATTATTAGTGCATTCGTAATTATCGCTATGATTAGTGCCGAAACATTATTGCCTATGTATGTGCAAATGGCTCGAGGATTATCCGCGATAGATTCAGGCTTAATGCTTCTACCTGGAGCAATTGTAATGGGGATTATGTCGCCAGTTTCAGGTATTTTATTTGATAAATTAGGCGCCCGTAAAATGGCTATCCCTGGAATGCTTATTGTTGTTTTCACAACATTCTACTTTACGACGCTTTCAGCTGACTCATCCATGACGATGCTAACAACGATGTATGCTATTCGTATGTTCGGTCTATCATTAGGAATGATGCCGATTATGACACATGCCTTGAATCAGCTACCACAAACATTGAATGCTCATGGTTCTGCTATGGCGAATACGATGCAGCAAGTAAGTGCTTCGATTGGTACTGCTATTTTAATTACGATTATGTCGCAAACAGCTAAAAACTTTACTCCTAATATGGAAAAGTACAGCAGTTTAGACGCAGCAACAATGCAAAGTACGATTGCCTCTGATGCACTCATCTCAGGCTACGCTGCAACATTCGTCATCGCGACTGGTATGGCAGTAATTGGTTGGATTCTTGTATTTTTCTTAAACAAAAAGGCGCCAAGTGCTAAACCACAAACGCTGGTACAATAAATTTAAACACTTGTAGAGCATTTTAGTGCTCTACAAGTGTTTTAGTTTTTGCTCATTACGTTAAAACGTATTATCGAAAAGTTGTTCAGCCATTCCTTGAACAATATCCTCCCCTTTCAATAGCATAAGCTCATCTCTTGTAATATTTTCTTGCTGAATCAACCGGTTAGACTGAATCGTCACGAGCTTTTCAAATAAGTTTCGGATATAGCGACCATTGGAGAAGTTTTTAATATCCTCTACAGGTATTTGGTACAGCTGATCTGTCATATGATTTGCAAACGCCTCACTATACACATAATCATTTTGCTGACAAAGCATCGCAAAAATATCATATAGCTCCTCCGTACTGAAATTATCAAATTGTACAAAGTGGTTAAAGCGTGATTTAAAGCCTGGATTCGCTTGCAAAAACTCCTCCATCAATTCCGGATAGCCCGCGACAATAATAACTAAATCATCCCGTAAGTCTTCCATTGCCTTTAGTAAACTATCAATAGCCTCCTTACCAAATGG
>JAVWKG010000069.1:0-15049 GCA_036638655.1 Lysinibacillus sp.
AGACCCTGGAGCGAGCATAGCGAGTGAAGCGGCTCATCGGACGCCCCCCGGAAAGCGCATAGTCGGAACGGAAATCAATCCCAGGTGATGCTTATGAACCAAAGTATCTGGTTTTTCTTAAGTAACGGATTACCAAGTTGGTAGTAATGAGCCTTTGAATTCTTCTTCAATGAATTTTCTAACTTCGTCGGATTGATAAGATTCAATAAGTGTTTTAATGACAGCATCGTCTTTATTTACAGTACGAACAACAAAATGATTATCATAAGGAGAATCAGTAGATTCAAGGGCAATTGCATCCTTCGTCGGATCAATACCTGCATCTATTGCATAGTTTGTATTGATTGCAGCTGCATCTACTTGACTTAATTGCTTTGGCATTTGCGCTGCTTCTAATTCAATAAATTTAATATTCTTTTTGTTTTCATCTAAGTCATGAATTGTAGCTGTAGCACGATTTTTTTCATTAATTTTAATCAGACCAGCTTTCTCTAAAATGTAGAGAGCGCGTGTCCCATTTGAAGGGTCATTTGGAATACCGACTGTTGCCCCTTTTGGTAAATCGTTAAGGCTTGCATATTCGTTCGAATAAATACCCATTGGACTTAGGAAAGTAGAGAATACTGTTGATAATTCAGTCCCTTTATCTTTGTTAAATTGAGTAAGGAAAGGCTCGTGCTGATAACTGTTAGCATCAATTGAACCTTCATTTAAAGCGGTATTTGGTAGGACATAGTCTGTGAAAACTTTAAGTTCAATGTCTAAGCCCTTTTTGGCTGCAACTTTTTCTACAACTTCTAAAATTTGTTCATGTGGACCTGGAGTAACACCAATTACTAACTTTTCCTCGCTTAATTCTTTTTTTGTATCTTCTCCACCGCATGCTGCAAGTGCACCAGCTAAAATAACACTAGATAATAATAATCCTAATTTTCTTTTTTTCATTATTCATTCCTCCGATTTTTATCATTTTTATGTATTGTAGAAAAATAAAAAAAGCCCCTCTTTTGAATTACAAAGAGAGGCGACCGTATATGTTTACCTCTCTCATCTTTCAAAACAATAAATGTTTTTGCAGGATTTAGCACCTTTCCGAACGTTTCGGATGGTTGCCGAGCTTCACAGGGCCAGTCCCTCAGCTACTCTTGATAAGAGAATGCTATTTAATTTTCAATTCAATAAACATACTTTAAGTTATCTAAGCTTAGAAGTCAATGTTATTTTTTTAATATACTAAATATTAATAATAAACTATTAAAATAGCGCCAATTTTTCTATGCGATTAATGGCTTCGCGCAGTCGGTCTTCGCTAACGAGGAGGCCTACGCGGACATAGCCTTCTCCATATTCACCAAAACCATTGCCAGCTGCAACTGCTACATCAGCTTTTTCTAGTAAAATATCAGCGAATTGCTGGCTTGTATAGCCATTAGGAACGGCTAGCCAGGCAAAGAATGAACCCATTGGCGCTGTAACATGCCAACCAATACGATGAGCTTCTTCAATGAGTACATGACGACGGCTTTCATATGTGGCACGAAGCTTCTCTACACAAGCTTGTGAATCTGAAAGTGCAATCGCCGCGGCATGTTGAACGGCAGGGAAGTGACTAACAAATAAATGATCTTGAATTAAATTAATGGCTTCAATCATTTGAGCGTTCCCTACAGCAAAGCCAATGCGCCATCCAGCCATATTAAATGTTTTAGATAGCGTGTACATCTCTATACCGACATCTTTTGCTCCCTCTACTTGAAGAAAGCTCGGTGGTTTTTGGCCATCGAAACCGATTGCTCCATAAGCAAAATCATGAGAAACAACAATGTCATTTTCTTTAGCAAACTTTACCGTCTCTTGGAAAAATGGCAAAGTAGCCATGCCTCCAGTAGGGTTGTTTGGGTAATTCATGTAAAGCAATTTTGCTCGCTGTTTTACTTCAGTAGATAATGTTGTGTAGTCGGGTAAAAAATCATTTTCTGCCAGAAGCGGCATTGTATCGTACTGCACTTCTGCTAAAGCAACACCCGAGAGATAATCAGGATATCCAGGGTCAGGTAGTAGCATATAGTCACCTGGATTTAAAATAGCCATAGGCAGCTCAACTAAGCCAATTTTTGTACCACCGAGAATAGCAACCTCTGTATGAGGGTCGATGTCGACGTCATATTCACGTTTATAAAAATCAGCAGCTGCTTGCTTTAATTGTTGCGTTCCTCGAAAAGGCGAGTATTTATGCGTTTGTGGATCTTCCGCAGCTTGTTGTAATGCTTTCACGATGTGTGGTGGTGTCGGTTGGTCGGGATTACCTTGTCCAAGATTGATGACATCGCGACCTTCAGCTAGCGCACTATTGACCTTTTGTACAAGTGCAGCAAAAAATTGAGTAGGTAGGTTTTGTAGTTTTTTAGAAAATTCCATGTACATTCCTCTTTTTCAGAATATAATTACTATATATAGATATGGTGAAAATACTATTACTTTTTAACGAAATTGTCTAGGGGGCGTCTATGAAATGAAAATCGGTTGTATCCAATTAAATGTTCGTTTTGGGAAAGTGGAGGAAAATTTTGCGCGCGCTGAAGAGAAAATTCGTGAAGCGGCAAGTCAAGGTGCAGAAATTATTGTCCTACCTGAAATGTGGAATTCTGGCTATGCTTTAGAAAGATTGGCTGAGCTTGCTGATGAAAATGGAGAGCGTACGAAAGCATTTTTACAAAGCTTATCAAAGGAATTATCTGTACATATTGTAGGGGGTTCAGTTTCGGTTAAAAGGGGCGAGAAGTTTTACAATACAATGTACACATTTAATAAGGCTGGCGAGCAAGTTGGTGAATACAGCAAGGCGCATTTATTCCGCTTAATGGACGAGCATTTATATTTAGAAGCGGGCGATCAAATGAACCGTTTCCAACTGGATGATATCGAAGTGGCAGGCGTTATTTGCTATGATATTCGCTTCCCAGAATGGCTACGTGCTCATGCACTGGATGGCGCCAAAGTATTATTTGTTCCAGCACAATGGCCAACACCTCGCATTGATCACTGGAAAACACTACTACAAGCACGGGCAATAGAAAATCAATGCTTCGTTATTGCAGTAAATCGCATTGCTAATAAGGTTGAGAATTTCAACGGTCAGTCTATGATTATCCAACCGTGGGGTGAAGTGCTATGGACCGGGGCAGATGACGAAGAAGTGGCTGTAATCGACGTTGATTTTTCCATTGTCGATGAAGTGCGCGGCAGAATTCCGGTATATGACGATAGAAGACCTGCGCTTTACGGTGGGGTAGTAGAAGAATAAGTATATGTGTAAACCACTAGAAAGTTCGATTTTCTAGTGGCTTTCCTTCTTAAAGAATAATTTAGGTAAGTAACATAAAGCTAACGATGACAAATAAAAGCCGGATTCTACTCAATGAATGTCGTCTCCTTCATTTGTTCGGAAAAAATAGCCTTGATAGGAATTATACATAATCATGACAATACCCATCAGCATGAAATTCGATAGCAAAGAACTACCACCATAGCTTAAAAAGGGTAACGTAACACCGGTAATCGGCAAAATACCAAGTGTCATACCGATATTCTGTATAATTTGGAAGGCAAGTAAACTAGAGATACCAGCACCCATTAAGGTCATAAAGGGATCATGCGTCTGAACAGTAATAAGGACGATACGATAAATGATAAAAAATAAAACAGCAATGATGAGTGCACCACCTGCAAATCCAAGTTCCTCTGCAATTGTAGAAAAAATATAATCAGTATGCTTTTCTGGTACATAGACACTATTTTGTAGATAGCCCTTCCCAAACACCTCGCCAGAGCCGATAGCTAAAAAACCTTGTCTTGCTTGTAATGAAGAATCCATATATTCATAAGGCTTCAACCAACCATTAATCCGTGAAATCTGGTGCCCCGATAGTTTTGCTAATAAAACATCCGTAAAAAAGGTATTGAATTTCACATATAAGACAACAAGAACCGTAACGATTGTTAATGGCACTGCTGCAAAAATCACCAGTAAACTTTTGTGAATACGTGAAAAGAAAATCATAGGGATAAGCATGGATAAATAAAGCATAATCATGCCCGTATCAGGTTGTATGTACACAAGGCACATTGGTGGAATAACAATCAGTGCAATTTTAAAAAGTAGCCAAAAATCCCACTTGTAAGAGGGGCTAGTCGTTTTCTCCTGATGAGCGACAATTACTTTACTAACAACAATTAAAAAAGCAAATTTCAAAAACTCAGAAGGCTGAAAAGTACCGATAAACGGAACTTGATACCACGCCTTCGCATTATTCACAGGCCTCGCAATACTTTCAGGCGCAATAATAAGCCCCGCTATCAACAAGACAATCAACCCATAAAAGGGCCAAGCAAGCTTCTTCAATTGCTCAATATCAAAAAACGACAATCCAATCATCAAACCAAAGCCAAGTACATAAAAAATAAACTGCTTTATATGATACAAACCTTTATATTGCCCAGACATCACAGTACTAGAATAAACAAAAAAACAACTCACAATGCCAAGTAATAGCAAACTAAAGACTAAATTAGTATCCACCTTCACCTTCCATAAAATCTCAACCATCTCCTATATATGTAAATATGATTATTAATGTACAACGATTGGGGTGGTTGGGAGGTTGCGTATTTTTTTCTTTATAAAAGCTTTCATTATATTTAGATAAGGTACAAAATAAGTTTGTTTGAAATGATGGAGGGGATATGAATAAAAACAAACGAAAAACGGCCAAAAAGGGATGAAAACAACCCGGAATTGAACCGTTTTGCATTTCTGATTTCACTATAAAACAAAATCTGTTAAGAAAATAGACCTATATCCCTTTTGGTAAAACAGGTTATAAAAATGCTGGAATTTCATCAAAAAGTGCAATTTTGTTTCCGAATGAATGATTTAAAAGCATCTAATTGGATCAAAGACATGTCGGTCCCTTCATCTACTTTCTAAAAACGCTTCCAATTTCCCACTTTTTATTGGGTGAACAATTGGCAGCTAACTCTGAATATAAATAAGGTATATGTAAGCTGCGAACATCCTTTGATGATCTTCCGTCAAAATAAATTAAGTGATATTTTCCCATCTGAAACTAATTAAGTTCATTTTTAGTTTTCCACGGGAAATATTAATTTTAATTTTAAAGTCTCGTAGTCACTCAAATTGTCGAATTCGATATACAACATATTTTAAAATAAGCGCCATTTTAGGCCTTTAGATCCAATTGGCATTTATTTATATTTAAGTCGTATATCAATTCTGACAAATGGGCTGTTTAATGATTAAAAAGTGTTTCTAGAAAAATTAATGGCGTAAAACATGTCTGCAGAAAATGTGCTGACAAGAACAGTTTTTTTGATGAGCTAAAATAAGTACACCCATTTTAACAAACACTTAACAAAAACATCATACAGGCTCTATATAACATATTTAAGCTTAATATAAGAGATGTTGGATGAGGGAGCCGTTGTGAATGAAGTTTTTTCGCTATGTAAAAGTGAAGGATAAGTTAGTGATGTTAATGATTATTTGTGTACTTTCAAATATTTTTTTAAGTGTTTTCAGTGTAGATTATTTACGCAAAATGTCTTGGCATGCGAGTGATAGTTATGAGCAAGGACTTGTTCCGATGGACTGGGTCAATACAATAGAAAAAAATCAGCGGCAATTAGATAATTTACTTTTGAATCAAGGAAATGAACAAAAGTTAACAGACGCTTCGTTAGAAATAACTGAATCTTTGGATAAATTAGCGGCACTTTCAATTGATAAAAAAATAAACCATCAAGTGAAGCAACTACGCACGTCGTATAAAGAGCTAGAGGAGGGTGGGTTAAATGAAAGTCAATATACGACTATTAGTGAAGGTAATCAGAAAATAATAGAAAATATGCAGAGTTATATCGTGGAACGTAATGGGGAAAAACAGCGGGCTTATGAAAAAGATATTCAGTTTGGATACATACTTCTTGGAGTGGTTAGTCTATTTTGCGTGATGCTTATACTTATTATAGGTTTTATCGCAACGAGAGCTGTTAATGTTCCAGCTCGTCAGTTGAAATCATTATTAAAGCGGGCAGAGCAAGGTGATTTTACGGGCAATGCAACCTATAGCGCACAGGATGAACTTGGGGAAGTAATGTTGTCTTACAATCAAATGGTGACAGAAGTGAAAAGTTTATTGTTAACAGTAACGCAAAGCACGCAGGATGTGGAGGGAATGACTGATAAGTTGCAGAAGGCATCTTCGCAAACAACAACTGCGACAGTTAAAATCGCACAAGATATTCAAGGTATATCAAACGCTACGGCAATATCAACAGAAAAATTAGCTTCAAATAAGACTTCCTTAAATGAAGTGCTGGAAGGTATGCAGGTAGTGCTTGAAAAGGCGCAACTTGTAGAAGTATTTGCTATGGGTACAGTTCGAAATGCTGAAGATGGTGCGCAAATTGTGGATGGAAGTATCGTACAAATGAAGCAAATCAGTTCTGCAGTGGAAAAATCGAATAAGGCTATTTTATCGCTCGTGGAAAGTGCAACTTCTATTGAACAATTTATAGGGGGGATAGAAAAGATTGCGGCACAAACGAATTTGTTAGCTTTAAATGCATCAATAGAAGCAGCGCGTGCAGGGGAAAATGGGAAAGGATTTGCAATTGTTGCGAATGAAGTGCGAAAGCTTGCTGAGCAAACGGTTCAATCTACTTCAGCGATTACGTCACTTGTGCAAAATATTCAGTTGGATTCTAGCAATGCTGTCCAAATGATGGATCATGTAATGCTTGCTACTAACAAAGGTGTCGATGTGACAGGTCAAACGGCCAGTAGCTTCAAGGATATCGTATCTAAAGTACATACTATGAAACCTTATATAGAAGAAGTTTCAACGACAGTGAAGAAAATAGCGTCTTATACAGAGAAAGTAAATGAGGATGCATCTGTTTTAACTTCATTTTCAGCAGATAATGCGAAATCGACGATTCATGTCGCGGACTTAACTGAGGAGCAATTAATTTCAAATGAGCAAGTAACGAATTATATTAGAGAAATGAAAAAAGTATCGAAGGTGTTGCATTCTGCAGTAAATCGTTTTTCAATATAAAAAAGCATACTTGGAATGTATGGTGTGCAATAATTTTAATATTTTGCTTGAAAGAGTGCTTTGTTTTTTGTTTAATGCAAAAAACGAGCACCTTTTTATGCTGCATCTCAATGATTTGTCCTTTCTGTAAATACAGTTGTATTAGTTGTGTATGTAATGACCAAATAAATGGCGTTTTTCATATACTAGAAGTGCTAGGTATTTCGTAAACGAAGTGAATGTTCTGAAATTATATATTGTATTTTTAAAAAGAACATACTATAATATAAAACAATAGTTATGTTGTTAAATCAATGGTTTAAGGTAATTTAATGTACTTTCTGAAAATACAAATGTTTTCTGGTGGAGGTTAATAAAGATGGAAAAAATTATGGTGACCGGAGCGCTTGGTCAAATAGGTTCTGAATTAGTAGAAAAGTTAAGAAGTGTATATGGAGAGGACAATGTGTTGGCTACTGATATTCGTAAGTTTGAAAACACAAAAGGTCCCTTTGAAGTACTTGATGTAACGGATGGCAATAAAATGCATAAATTAGCGAAGGATTTCGGTGCTGATACTATGATGCATCTTGCGGCATTATTATCTGCAACTGCTGAAAAAAATCCATTATTCGCTTGGAATTTAAATATGGGCGGGCTTATGAATTCATTAGAAGTTTCTCGTGAGTTGAACTTGCAATTTTTTACACCTAGCTCAATCGGAGCTTTCGGACCGTCAACACCTAAAAATAATACACCGCAAGATACACTGCAGCGACCAACGACAATGTATGGTGTGAATAAGGTTGCGGGTGAATTATTATGTGACTATTATTTCAATCGATTTGGCTTAGATACGCGCGGCGTTCGCTTCCCTGGATTAATATCATATGCTACTCCTCCCGGTGGTGGTACTACAGACTATGCCGTGGATATTTACTATAAAGCAATTGAGCAAGGTCAATATACTTCATATATTAAAGAAGGTACTTTTATGGACATGATGTATATGCCAGATGCACTCCAAGCAATAATTGACTTAATGGAGGCAGATAGTAGTAAACTAATCCATCGCAATGCATTTAATATTTCAGCGATGAGCTTTGAGCCCACGCAAATTGCAGCGGAAATTAAGAAGCATATACCGCATTTCCGTATGGATTATAAAGTGGATCCTGAGCGTCAGGCGATTGCAGATAGCTGGCCAAATGCTATTAACAGTGAAGCGGCACAGCAAGAATGGGGCTTTAAGGTGGAATATGATTTAGCAAAAATAACAGAAGATATGCTTGCAAAATTAAAAGTGAAATTACAAAGGAAGGCGATATCTTAATATTTTATTAAAGAATTCACAGCGTACAAACGTTGTGGATTTTTTGTTTTTTAGATAATTTATGCTTTAATAAGCGAATTTGAGGAAAATGATAGTAGATGGAACATAATTTCATTATAATTAATTTTAGAATATTCCTGTAACTCTGGCATATTCTTTAAGTGGTTTAGGGGATCTAATGAAGAGGGGGATGGATACTTTATGATGGAATCACAATTATTACTTACAGGATTTTTTAAACGGGCGGAAAGCTATTTTGCACACAAAACAATTGTCTCGCGAACAAGCCCAACTAAAATTCACCGATTAACTTACGGGGAATGGGCAAAGCGTACACGTAGATTGGCAGATGCATTGACGAAGCTAGGGATGTCGAAGGGGAAAAAAATCGGCTCATTTGCGTGGAATCAGCATCGCCATTTAGAGGCGTATTTTGCAGTGCCATGTACAGGCGCAGTGTTGCATATGGTGAATATACGATTATCTGAAGAGCATTTAACTTATATTATTAATCATGCGGAAGATGAAATATTAATGGTAGATGTTGACCTACTTCCAATTATCGAAAACATAGCACCGGAGCTAAAAACGGTGAAACATTATATTATTATGACTGATGAAGATACGTTACCAGAAACAACATTACAAAATGTATATTCATATGAAGAATTGCTAGCTTCAGCGGACGAGAATTTCCAGTTCCCAGAGGATTTAAATGAAAATGACCCTGCAGGTATGTGTTATACAAGTGCAACAACGGGTAATCCAAAAGGGGTTGTTTATTCACATCGTGGCTTAGTATTACATAGTACGATGCTAAGTATGGTAGATTCCATGGGGATTTCAGAGCGCGATACAGTCATGCCGATTGTACCAATGTTCCATGTAAATGCATGGGGGTTACCATTTACGAGTGTAAATGTGGGGGCGAATTTAGTATTTGTAGGTCCGAATTTCACATCCAATCTTATTTTAGATTTAGTTGAGCAAGAGAAGGTGACATTAACAGCGGGTGTGCCGACAATTTGGCTCGGAGCATTGCAGGAGTTGGAGAAGCATGAACGAGATATAAGCTCCCTTCGTGCAATTTGCGCGGGCGGATCAGCTTCACCGGCTGGGTTAATTCGTACGTTCGAAGAGAAATACGGTATTCCGTATATGGTGGTATATGGTATGACGGAAACTACGCCGATTGTCGCATTGTCGAATTATATGTCATGGATGGATGAGTGGTCAGTTGAGAAGAAAATTGAAGCACGCGGTATGCAAGGTATGACGATGGCTGGCATCGAATCGAGCATTATCAATGAAAACGGGGAAGTTCCTTGGGATGGTGAGACGATGGGAGAATTGCGCTTACGCGGACCATGGATTTCGCACGAATACTATAGAGATGAGCGCACGCTCGATGCATATCGCGATGGGTGGTTATATACAGGTGACATTGCAGTACGTACAAATGATGGTTTCATTAAAATTATGGACCGCACGAAGGATCTTATTAAATCGGGTGGGGAGTGGATCTCATCAGTGGATTTGGAAAATGCTTTGATGACACATGAAGCTGTATTCGAGGCTGCAGTTATTGCGATACCTCACGCGAAGTGGCAAGAACGCCCACTCGCTTGTGTTGTGTTAAAAGATGGAGGAACAGCAACTAGAGAAGAATTACTGGCGTATTTAGAAGCTCAATTTGCGAAGTGGTGGGTTCCAGATGATGTCGTATTTTTAGATGAAATTCCAAAGACTTCAGTAGGGAAGTTTTTAAAAGCTAAGTTGCGCGATAATGTCGCAGAAATTTATCCACAAATTAATTCATTTGCATAAGCAAGCAGGCTACCTTTTTCGAGAGGTAGCCTGTTTTGTAGGGCAAACTAGTAGAGACGTGACCTCTGTTTTGGTAGTGGTCGCTCCAGTTCGGGAGGAAGTCGCTCCAGATTGCGTGTGGGTCGCTCGAGTTTGGGAGGAGGTCGCTCCAAATCGCTTGCCACCCTACCAAAAAACACTCAATTTATTTGTTTAGCATCTCGAATACTTGCTCTACGTCTTTATCACCACGTCCAGAAATGTTGATAATGATAACATCCTCCGGAGACATTGTTGGCACTAATTTAAGTGCATGGGCAACAGCGTGTGAACTTTCTAATGCAGGAATGATGCCTTCTACTTTTGATAGCACTTGAAAAGCTTCCAGCACTTCTTCATTTGTCACAGTAAAGTATTCAGCACGCCCAATTGTTTTTAAGTGACTATGTTCTGGACCCGCCCCTGGGTAGTCTAGTCCTGCTGCGATGGAGTAAGTTGGCAGTGGATTGCCTGCTTCATCTTGTAACACAAGGCATTTAAAGCCATGTAATTCACCAGGTGTTCCTTCATTTAAAGTAGCTGCTTTGTCGGGTTCGATACCAATTAGGCGAACCTCTTCATCGGCGATATATTCGGCGAAAGAACCGATTGCATTACTGCCACCTCCGATACAAGCTAAAACAGCAGTAGGAAGTTTTCCTTCCTTTTCTAAAATTTGCTCGCGGCTTTCGCGACTAATGACTGATTGGAAATGCTTCACCATTGTCGGGAATGGATGTGGCCCAACTGCAGAACCAAGTAAATAGAAAGTAGTTTCATAGTTTTCCACTAAGTCGGCAAATGCCTCATCGACTGCATCTTTCAATCGACCTTGGCCTTTGTCGACAGCAACAACTTTCGCACCGAGCAATTCCATGCGGAAAACGTTTAGTGCTTGGCGTTTTGTATCTTCTAGCCCCATGTATATTGTGCAGTCCATGCCAAACATCGCACAAGCTGTAGCAGTAGCAACACCATGTTGACCAGCGCCTGTTTCAGCAATAACACGCTTTGCACCCATGCGTTTTGCAAGTAAAATTTGGCCAAGCACATTGTTGATTTTGTGTGAGCCTGTATGGTTTAAATCTTCTCTTTTTAAATAAATTTTGGCTCCGCCTAGTTGCTTTGTTAAGTTTTCAGCGAAGTATAGTGGTGATTTACGCCCAACATATTCGCGGAAATAATAATCTAATTCCTCTTTGAATTCAGGGTCATCCTTATATTTTTGGAATTGCTCATCTAAAATACTTAATACGTTTTGTAATTCTTCAGGAACGAAACTGCCCCCGAATTCACCAAAATATCCTTTTTTCTCTGCTAATTTACTCATCTACACTCGACTCCTCTAATCTGTTTTTTTGAAATAAAAAAAGCCACCCTAATCCTATAAAAAAGGACGAGTAACCGTGGTGCCACCTTCGTTCGCAAATACATGCGCGCTCAACAACTTTTATAACGGAAGTTAGCCGGCTTCATATTTAGGTGAAGCTGCTCCGAAGTCCATTCACAAGTAGTAACTACTGATTTTCACCAACCATCAGCTCTCTAAAAGTTAAAATTACTTCCTACTATTCTTCATCATAGCAATTATTTAATTGATTAAATTTTATTCCATTTTCAGAATAGTGTCAACAAATACAGACTAAAAAAGACGAACCTCAGTTGAGATTCGTCCGTAACTATTAATATAGATTTTTGAAATGCATGCGTTTGTTCATTGCATACATAATAGGTGCGCCTACAGCTAATACGATAAATTCACCTGCTGCTACTGTAAACCATAGCCACATGAAGGGAATTTGATCTTCAAATGAAGAAACTAAATTGATTTCGTAAGCAATGATACACATTGTGAATGAAAAGATAAATGTGTTCAATGCGAGACGAGCCCAAATATTTTTCACGAATTTATAGAAAAATAGTAGTAGTCCTATTGTTAGAACGGAATGTCCAACACCGAAAAATAAATCATAAATGCCAAGAGGTGAGAACAAGTTGGTAATAAATACGCCTAAAATAATTCCTCCAGCAAATAAAGGGTTAAAGGCGATTAGATGGTTAAAGATTTCAGAAATGCGAAATTGAATTTCCGTAAATCCGAATGGTGCGACTGTTAAAGATATGGCCACATAAAGTGCGGCGACAATTCCATTAATCGCTAAAAATTTTACTTTCATATTCATTTCTCCTTAGTTTTTTTTCGTGGGATGGTTACGAACCACGGTGTTATATGCACAAATAGGTATTTTAGATTAAATTATGCAGGATGTCAAATGTCAGAAAGTAGAAAAGCGGTTTGTTGTTTTCGAAAAATCGACAATTTTTTTTTACTATTTATTTGATAGTAAATTTTTAGCCAAACGCAGTGATTTAGCGGTTTAAAGCGTCGAATTAAAAGAAAAGATAAAATTTTTAGTCAACTATAATAGTCAGAACATTCATAATGTTGTTGACGTATTGTTTCAATAACGATAATATAGCGCTATGTTGACACTTCGTTCAAATGAAGTACTAGGAATCTAGTGCTAATCATAGAGAGGTGTAATTTTAATAGATAAGAAATCGGGGGGATTTTTTGTGAAGGGGAATATGAAGAAGTTTGCGTTTCTATTATTTGGTTTAGTACTACTACTTGCTGCATGTGGTGCTGGCGGCTCAACTGAATCAGATGGTGGCGATAAGGGTAACGAAAATAAAGAAACTGAAAAAACATATAAAATTGGGGTTTCTCAATATGTTGATCATCCTTCTTTAAACGCTGCAACGGAAGGCTTTAAAAAAGCAATTGAAGATTCGGGGTTAGATGTGGAATTTGATTCACAGAATGCTGCGGGAGATAGCGGCGTGAATACAACAATTGCTAATAACTTTGTAGGTGCCGGCGTAGATTTAATCTTTGCTAATGCAACACCTTCAGCAATGGCAGCAATGGCAGCAACAGGCGATATTCCTATCGTATTTACATCTGTAACAGATGCTGTTGGCGCAGAGTTAGTAGAGTCAATAGAAGCACCAGGTAAAAACGTAACAGGTACAATCGATTTACACCCAGAAACGATTGGAAAAACAGTAGCATACCTAAAAGAGTTAGGTGTTAAAAAAGTCGGTATGGTATACAACTCTGGTGAGCAAAACTCAGTGGCTCAAGTAACAGAAGCAAAAAAAGTAGCGGCTGAACATGGTTTATCTATAGTTGAAGCATCAGCATCAACAACAGCAGAAGTAAAGCTAGCTGCAGAATCACTAGTAGGTAAAGCAGACGCGTTTTACATTATTACTGATAATACTGTTGTAACGGCATTAGAGTCGGTTATTGATGTAGCTGCAACAAATAAATTACCGCTAATCGTTGGTGAACTTGATTCGGTTGAACGTGGTGGCTTAGCGGCATACGGATTTAAGTACTTTGATATTGGTTATGAGGCTGGAGAAATGGCTGTGAAGATTCTTAAAGGTGAAGCAACGCCTGCAGAAACACCAGTTCAATACCCACAAAATTTAAAATTAGTAGTGAATAAAAAAGTAGCAGATAGCTTAGGAATCGAAATTAAAGATTCTTGGGGTGCGGAAATATTTGAGTAATCGTTTTATGCGGCACGACTAATGACAATTACACGAATAGGTGAGGCGGGGAGTTTTTAGCCCCGCTTTCTATTCATTTTTAGAAAAAATTCAGGAGATGATTCAACGATGTTTATAACAATTTTCGGTTCAGTGGAGCAAGGAATCATCTATGCGATTATGGCACTTGGTGTGTATTTAACATTCCGTGTGTTAGATTTTCCGGATTTAACGGTTGATGGCAGCTTTGTAACGGGTGCAGCTACCGCGGCGATGATGATCGTGTTAGGCTACAATCCAGTTATAGCAACGTTAGTAGCAATTGTTGCTGGATTTATTGCTGGATGTATGACAGGTATTTTACATACTAAAGGGAAGATAAACCCACTATTATCAGGGATTTTAATGATGATTGCTTTGTATTCTATTAATCTACGTATTATGGGGTTAACTGCAGAAAATACGATAGGACGCCCGAATATTCCACTCATAAACTCAGAATCAATTTTTTCAAGTTTCCAAGGTTGGTGGAGTAATTTAGGCATTGATGATGCTTTAAATAATATATTAAAAAACTTCGGAGTTCAGGTTGTACCTTCTACTTGGGGTACGCTGATTGTAGTTTTACTCATCACGATTTTAATTAAATTTATTGCTGACTGGTTTTTAAAAACAGAAGTCGGACTTGCTATTCGAGCAACTGGTGATAATAAGCGAATGATTCGTAGTTTCTCTGCGAATACAGATACACTCATTATTCTAGGGCTAGGACTTTCAAATGCACTTGTCGCATTTTCTGGAGCTTTAATCGCGCAGTACTCAAAGTTCGCAGACAATGGTATGGGGATTGGTATGATTGTGGCCGGTCTCGCATCCGTTATTATTGGTGAAGCGATTTTCGGAACAAAAACAATTATGCGTACAACATTTGCAGTAATCGCCGGGGCAATTATTTACCGGATTGTATTGGCGCTAGCACTAAAAGTGGAATTTTTAGATACAGGTGATATGAAGCTAATAACTGCAATTATCGTAATAATGGCATTAATATTACCTCAATTTATCGAGAAAAATAAAGAGCGTAGACGCAAAGCGAAGCGAGGGGGGAAAAGCCTTGCTTAAATTAGATGGTATTAATAAAATCTTTAACGAAGGTACACCAGATGAAAAAGTGGCGTTAGCTGATACTAAT
>JAVWKG010000070.1:0-5496 GCA_036638655.1 Lysinibacillus sp.
ATAACTCAGCAATGGCTTATGACGATATTGTTTCCAACCTAAATGTGCAACAAGTGCAGACAATGTTCCAAGTGAATGTATTTGCAGCCATGCATTTATCGAAATATGCGATTAGAGATATGTTACTGCATAAAACACAAGGCTCCATTGTACATATATCGTCAATCAGTGCTCATACGGGTTACAAAGGTTTGAGTATGTACGCAGCATCAAAGGGTGCAATGGAGGCATTTTCTAAAAATACAGCCAGAGAATGGGGCAGCAAAGGTATCCGTTCGAACTGTGTCGTACCAGGTTTTATGGAAACGGCTATGAGTACGACATTGACTGAGGATCAAAAAGCACGCATTTATCAAAGAACTTCTTTGAAAAAGGAAACGGATATTTCAAGTGTGGCAAGTACTGTGCTTTTCCTGCTTGCGGATCAAGCAAGGTCGATTACAGGAACAGTGGTACATGTGGATAATGGCACAATATAATAGAAATTATCTCAGTGAACTTAGGATGTGATTAGTTGAAAACGATTGTTATTATTCAAGCAAGAATGGGGTCAACTCGACTTCCAGGTAAGATTTTAAAGCCACTAGGAAATTCCGATGTATTGACGTATGTAACGAAGCGCTGTATGCAAATCACTGGCGTGCAAGAAGTGATTGTTGCAACTACTTTATCGTCACAGGACGATGCGATTGTAGCTTGGTGCTTAGAGCATAGTATTAAATATTTCCGAGGGTCAGAGGCCGACGTATTATCCCGCTTTGTAGATTGTGCAAAGGAATATGAGCCGGATTATGTAATGCGTGTGACATCGGATTGCCCTTTTGTAGATTATGAAATGGCTTCTGAGATGATCGCTTTTATGGCAAAAGAGCATAAGAATGTTGTGTTGCTGGACGGTGAGCTACCCCGTGGTCTAGCTGCTGAATTAATTTCGTATGCATCGCTTCTGACAATAAATGAAATAGGGCAGGAACAGCGTCATCGCGAACACGTAACGTACTATGCTTATGAATTTAAGGAACAGTTTGAAACAATCACATATAAAGTCCCGGGAAATCGCCGAGAACCAGAACTTCGTATCACTTTAGATACAGAGTCTGATTATGAGCTCATTCAAGCAGTAGTGGACCATTTTAATGATCCACTTGTTTCAAGTGTAGCAGTCATTGATTACTTAAAGCGTACACCAACAGTTGCAAGGCTCAATGCACATATTGAACAAAAGTCGGTGGTTTAAATGAAAATAGTCATTCGCGCAGATGCCTCTATTCACATCGGCAGTGGTCATGTGATGCGGTGTTTAACGATTGCAAAGGCGCTTAGAAAAAAGGGAAATGAAGTATGTTTTTTGATGAAAGAGTTGCCAGGTAATATGCGAGATTTTGTAGGCTCTCAGGGGTTTACAGTTATTACTGATATGCAAAGAGCAGATATTTGTCTGATTGATCATTATGATATTGATATAGGATGGGAAGGGAAGGTTAGAACATTCGTTAACAAAATCGTTGTCATTGATGATTTGGCTAATCGTCAACATGACTGTGACCTATTATTAGATCAAAATGTCGTGCCTAATTTTGCCCAACGTTATGACGATTTAGTGCCAGTGCATTGTGTGAAGTTACTTGGGGCGAGTTATTTAATTATGAGAGAAGAATTTATTCGAGAAAGAAATCGGCTTGAAATTAAAACGGGTAAAATTAATAGACTTCTCATCTTTATGGGAGGTAGTGACCCAACCAGTGAAACAATGAAAGTTCTAAGTGCGTTGGCGCAATATCCGGTTTTTCGACATATAGATATTGTTGTTGGAAATAGTAATCCTCATAGAACTGAGATTAAACATATTTGTGAGAAAAGAGGCTATCATTTTCACTGTCAAATAGATTATATGGCTTCTTTGATGAGGAAAGCAGATTTTTCTATTGGAGCTGGAGGAAGTACGATGTGGGAACGTTGTTTTGTTGGTCTCCCTTCATCTAGTACGGTTGTTGCCGAAAATCAGCATATTTCAACAGAAACTGCTGCAGGGCTAGGAGCTGTTTGGAACTTAGGATGGCATGAACAAGTAACTGTCGATACGTACAAGCGTTTACTTCGATCATTAGATAGTAATAGAGATTTATTGAAAAATATGCGTAATGCTGGATTAAAGTTAACGGCGCAGCCAGGGGGAGAGAATTCTTGGTTGGATGCAATTTTGGAGGTAACGAAATGATTCAAATAGGTGATAATAAGATAGGACGTACGGAAAAGCCGTTTATCATTGCTGAAATGTCAGGTAATCATAATCAATCACTTGAACGTGCTCTGAAAATAGTAGATTTAGCAGCTGAAGCTGGAGCAGATGCAGTGAAATTACAAACATATACGCCTGATACGATGACATTGGATATTCATACAGGTGAATTCTTTATCGAAAGTGATACGAATTTATGGAAAGGGCAGTCGCTTTACAATTTATATAAAGAGGCATATACGCCTTGGGAGTGGCATGAAGTTATTTTTAATCGATGTAAGGAGCATGGGATGGTGGCGTTCAGCTCACCGTTTGATGAAACAGCGGTAGATTTTTTAGAAACCTTGAATGTGCCTGCTTACAAAATTGCTTCATTTGAAAATGTAGACATTCCTTTGATAAAAAAAGTAGCATCAACTGGAAAGCCCATTATTATCTCAACAGGAATGGCATCGATTGCTGAATTAGATGACGCTGTTCAAGCCATTAAATCTCAAGGAAACGAGCAAATTATTTTATTGAAATGTACTAGTACATATCCAGCAACGCCAGAAAACTCGAATATTGCTACTATTCCTCATATGAAAGAATTATTCGGAACAGAAATAGGATTGTCTGACCATACAATGGGTATAGGTGTATCGGTTGCTGCCGTGACACTAGGTGCAGTTGTGATAGAGAAGCATTTTACGATATCTAGGGCAGACGGTGGCGTAGATTCCTCGTTTTCTTTAGAACCAAATGAACTGAAAATGCTAGTGGAAGAGACTGAACGAGCTTGGAGAAGTTTAGGCACAGTTACATATGGACCTACGAGCGTTGAAAAACCATCACTTGAATATCGTAGATCGCTCTATATAGGGAAAGACCTTAAAGCCGGTGATATATTAACGAAAGAAAATATACGGGTTATACGACCTGGATATGGGCTAGCACCAAAGCATTTGGAGTTGATAGTAGGTAAGAGAGTGAAAATGGATGCTGTAAAAGGGACACCATTAACTTTTGATATATTATTATAAGGACTGATAGCATGACAAAGAGATCGATGTTTTTATCATATGGAAAACAGTCTATTGATGAAGATGATATTGAGGCTGTAGTGGAGACATTGCGGTCTCCTTTTTTAACGCAAGGCCCAAAAGTAGAGGAATTTGAAAAATCAGTAGCAGCTTATGTAGGCGCAAAGTATGCAGTAGCATTTTCGAATGGCACAGCAGCCTTGCATGGTGCTTGTTATGCAGCTGGTATTGGAACAGGTGATGAAGTCATTACGACACCACTAACTTTTGCTGCGACATCCAATGCAGTTTTGTATTGTGGGGGAACACCTGTATTTGCAGACATTGACATGCAAACTTATAATATTGATCCGGTGGAAATTAGAAAGAATATTACGTTCAAAACAAAAGCTATTATACCTGTAGATTTTACTGGTCAACCGGTAAACATAGATGAAATAATGCAGATTGCAGAAGAACATAAACTGATTGTGATAGAAGATGGCGCTCATTCATTTGGTGCGAGCTACAAGGGGAGAAAAGTGGGGTCTCAAGCACATATGACAATGTTTAGCTTTCATCCAGTAAAACCGATTACTACTGCTGAAGGTGGCATTATTACCACGAATTCTAAAGAATATTATGAGAAATTAAAACTTTTCTGTAGCCATGGCATTACTAAAACGCCTTATGCAGTGGAACAAGGTGAATGGTATTACGAGATGACTGACTTGGGCTTTAATTATCGTATGACAGATATACAAGCAGCGTTAGGGGTATCACAAATGAATAAAATTGATAATTTTATTAGTAGACGCCGTGACATAGCGAATATATATGACAAAGCCTTAAAAGAAATTCCAGGTGTAGTAGTACCGCAGCAGTTAGCTGAAACAAAATCGGGCTGGCATTTATATATGCTTCAGTTGGATCAAACTGTATTAAAGAAAACTCGAAAAGAGATATTTAATGAAATGCGGTCATGTAATATTGGTGTTCATGTGCATTATATTCCTGTTTATTGGCATTCATATTATAAAGACTTAGGGTATGAAAAAGGGCTATGTCCGAAAGCTGAAGAATGGTATGAGCAAGCTTTAACATTACCGATATTTCCAGGGATGACAGATGAAGATGTAATGGATGTAGTATGTACTTTAAAAGACAGGTTAAGGCTAAAATAGAACGATAATAACTTAATCTAATAATAACTGATTGTTTAAGAATGGAGTAATGTATATGGCTGAAAATCACAGTATCAGAATCCCGGCACATCATAACATATATAACGGCTTTTCAAATAGAGAATTGAGAATTGAATTCTCAATTCCTGAAAAGGCAACAGATGAAAATACAGGAATTGCAATTTTTGTTCCAGGATTCGGTGGAAATATTGATTCAAATGTGTATAAGAAAATGAGAGAAACATTTGCCGATACATATAATTTAGTTACGGTACAATGTGACTTTTTCGGTAGTGACTTTATGCAAAGTGCTTCTTCATTTAATCTAAAAGGCGATATTAAGGAATTGTTATCAATTCTTTCTATTGAAGAGAGAAGAACGATGAAGGAGGACCACTCCGATTTACTAGAGAAATTATCTACTAGAGATATTACCCTGCCTGTTATTGCAAAAATAGATGAAACAAGAGAGCACTTTAATGATATGGGTTTTATGCAGGCAATTGATGTTATTACTGCAATTGAGGCAGTGCGAATTATATTAAGGGAAAATGGTATTAAATTTAATGAAAAAAGAGTTATCGGATATGGTCATTCACACGGTGCTTATATACTTCATTTAAGTAATCGTTTGGCTCCCCACTTAATTTCTCATATCATTGATAATTCTGCTTGGGTGGAACCGGGTTATTTAAGCTCGAATCGCGGTTTATTTCAAAGCTATGGACGAATGATGTTACAAATCGAATTTGACTATCTAGCTAAAGAATTTATAGAAGATAAGAAAGCCCTTAGTTTGCATACTGTCTATAATCAATTTGATAATGCTGCAAAAATTATTTCATTTCAAGGAGATGATGATAATTTAATAAATCATATTGATAAGGAGAATATTATAAATAGTATCCTGTCTGCAGAATTTATTTTAGTAGATGAAAGTAGTGTAGATGGAGTAATTTTTAAGTCAAATCAACATGGATTAGATGCTGATTTTCTGAAGATGTTTGAATATGGATTAGAAAAATTAGGACACCATGAAAATAACAATGATGCCAGCTTAACATATAGTATT
>JAVWKG010000070.1:5506-15036 GCA_036638655.1 Lysinibacillus sp.
ATTAAACTATCACAAACAATAATCAATGTGGATTATTCTTCTGGACTCCCAGTATTTTTCCGAGAAGTTTTATTGTAATAGTTATACGCAGAAACAAATTCCTTCGTACATCTATAGTTTTAGTGGAAAATAAAGTATTAAATCTTTCGGGTAGAAAAAGTCTGCAATCAAATGCATATAACTGGGTATTCCAATCAGTCCCGTCTGAAGGAGCGGTGGTTATTCTATTTGAGCATACATTAACAAGAAATCGGATAGTATTGGAGAAATACTTGGCTGACTTTAAAGGTACTGTTATTACCACCGAAACAACCATAAAAATACTAAAGCAACGAACAGTAAAATACTAAAAATAGCTTGCCACATTATTTGCTGGGCAAGCTATTTTTTTATGATAGTAAATTGTCCATATATGTTGAAAATTGCAAGTTAAGTTGTGTTACCTTTTTTACGCTTTCTTCTGCAGTCGAACTTCTTACGCCAAAATAATATTTAATTTTCGGCTCTGTTCCACTTGGACGAACACAAATCCAGGAGTTGTCTTCTAAAAAATATTTAAGAACATTAGCCGCAGGTAAATTAATTACTTCAGTTGTTGCTTTATCATTGTACGTTCGGATTCCAGTTAAGTAGTCCTCCTGTATTTCAACTTTAAAGCCTGCAATTTCTGTTAGTGGGTTTTCGCGTAATTGTGTCAGTGCATTGCTAATAGCGGTAGCCCCATCTAATCCTTTTTTTGTAATAGATGTTAGCTCTTCTAAAAAATAGCCGTGTTGTACGTATAGCTCTTCTAGTACATCAAGTAATGTTTTATTTTGTGCTTTGTAGTAAGCGGCAGCTTCAGTCAATGCCAGAGTAGCTTGCATGGCGTCTTTATCGCGACAGAAGTCTTTAATTAAGTAGCCATAGCTCTCTTCATAACCAAATAAAAATTGCTGGCTAGCATCTACTTCATACGTTTTAATTTTTTCACCGATAAATTTGAATCCTGTTAATACGTCTTCCATTGCAATATCGTAGCTTTTGGAAATAGCTCGGCCTAATTCCGAAGTGACAATCGTTTTGAAGGCAATGGCGTTTTTTGGGATGCTGTTTTTTTCATTCAGTTGAGAAAGAATGTAGTTCAGTAAAATAGCGCCTGTTTGATTACCACTTAGTAGTTGGTATTGATTTTTAGCTTTTACTGCTAGTCCAACTCGGTCACCGTCAGGATCGACAGCTAATAAAATGTCTGCATCAACTTGTTGTCCTTTTAAGATAGCATATGTGAATGCCTGCTTCTCTTCAGGATTTGGCAAATCTACTGTTGGAAATTCACCGTTAGGCTGTAGTTGCTCTTCAACATAATGAATGTTTTTATAGTGTACAAGGTCAAACATCTTTTGAACGGTTTCACCAGAAGCCCCATGTAAAGGGGTAAATACTGTTTTTAATGTTGTATTTTTTAAAAGCTCCGGGTGATGCGGTATTGTAAGTAATTCATTTAAATAGCTTGTGTTTAAATGGTCGTCAATTATGGTAATGGAACCAGAGTCTTTCAAAGTTGGCAAATCACCTTGTGGCAAAGTTAACTCGTTTTGAATAGAGTTGATACACTGAATGACAGCATTAGCAGCTGTTAAAGTAAGCTGAGCTCCATCTTCTCCGTATACTTTATAGCCATTGTATGATGGTGGATTGTGGCTCGCTGTAATCATAATGCCCATAAAGTTTTTTAGTTTGCGAACGGTATAAGAGAGCTGTGGTGTTGTCTTAGGTGAATCGTATACATATGCAGGTATCCCGTTCAAGGCAAAAGTTGTAGCCGTTTCGATAGCGAAGTTTTTAGATTGTCTTCGACTGTCATAAGCAATAGCAACACCTTGAAGCATGGCATTGTTTCCAAATTGTTTGATATAATCAGCGACACCTTGTGAAGCTTTGCGGATAGTATAAATATTTAAACGGTTCGTACCAGGACCTAGTTCCCCACGCATACCACCTGTACCAAATTCAAGATTTTTGCCGAAAGCATCTTTTTGCAGTTTTTCATCTTCATCATAATGAGTCAGTTCTTTTTGTAGTGAAGATTCTAATGCTTCAAATTGGAGCCATTTTTGATAATTTTCCTTGTAGGTCATTGCGTATTCATTCCTCACTTTTTACTAATTACAGGTTCTTGACTATAGCCGGGTTTTTCTAATAAACGGAACATATTGATTTTGTAAGCTTCAACGCCAGGCTGGTCAAAAGGATTGACGTCTAATAAATAGGCGCTCATAGCACAAGCTTTCATAAAGAAGTATAGTGCGTAGCCAATATGATAGGCATCTAATGCTTCAAGTTGAATTTCGATAATCGGAACATCACCAGCAGCATGAGCAAGAATCGTGCCATTTTTTGCTACTTCATTAATGTCATATAAGGAACGTTGTGCTATATAATTAAGCTGATCTATATCTCCTACTACGAAAGGTACAACAATATCTTCTTGTGCTTCTTTAAAGGACAGCATCGTTTCAAATAATTGCCGATGTCCGTCTTGTACATATTGACCAAATGAGTGCAGGTCAGTCGGGTATGTGACATCTGCTGGGAAAATCCCCTTATGCTCTTTTCCTTCACTTTCACCAAAAAGTTGCTTCCACCATTCTTGAAAGTATTTTAAATTGGGTTCAAAGGAAGTAAATAGTTCGACGGTGTAACCTTTTGTGTAAAGGAGATGCCGAATGACCGCATATTGATAAGCCGTATTTTTCTTTAAGTCTTCTTGCTGAAAATCGACCATTGCCTTATTTGCACCAAAAAGTAGTGAACGAATGGAAATGCCTGCAACGGCAGCTGGTAATAACCCAACTGGTGTTAGAACAGAGTATCGTCCACCGATATTCTCAGGTATTATAAATTGTCGATAACCTTGCTGATCTGCCAAGTCTTTTAAAATTCCTTTATGTGCATCGGTTGTTGCTATAATTCTTTTGGCAGCTTCACTACCGTATTTTTCCTCCATAAACGTTCTTAAAATCCGGAATGAGATAGCCGGTTCAGTCGTTGAACCGGATTTTGAAATAAAATTAATATAAACACTTTTGTCGTGGATGTGGTGTAAAAGTTGTTTAATATATGTGCCGCTTAAGTTGTTTCCAGCATAAATAATTTCGGTTTTGCTCTTTTGAGGAAAGTAGTTTCCCAGTGCATCTTCAATTGCCTTGGCCCCTAGATAGGACCCTCCGACACCAATGACAATTAATATATCAGCATTATGTTGAATTTCTTTTGCAATTTCTTCAATTGAGTTAAGCTCTTCATTGGACATTTGATTTCCATAGTCGAGCCAGCCAAGTGAATTTTTGTCTATAGAATTAGTTGAATGTATATTAGTATGAATTAATTTGACGATAGAGTCATAATTTTTCATTTCAGCAAGTGTGGCATATTTAGTAATAAAAGATGTATCAAAAGATAAAGTGCTCATCACTTAACCTCGTTTCAATTTTAATAAGTAAACTTTATATCGGTACAATTCGCGCATGTTTGTATGGTCATTTTTATGAGGAAGTAATAAGTGCTCAAATCGACTATAGCTTTATTTTATCAGATGGCAATGTAGTTGGAAGTTTGAAAATGAGAATTATTTGATAGACATTGAGCAAATCGTTTAGATCATTATCCTCGACAGTAGAAATTACTTTTATATCGTTTTTTATTTAGAGTAAAATATTCCAACAAACAACCGATATTATAGACAAGTAAATGAAAAGCTTAGGAGGTTGAAATGATGCGTATTGCAGCACAAGGACAATCAATCGAGGCTCTAGCTACTTCAAATAGTACAAACATGACAAGTTCAGAAACGACAACAAAGAATGCGGTATCTACTAAAGTAGCTTCACAGCCAGTAATAGATAAACAAAGTATTGCTAATGAGGAGCAAGAAATACCGAAAGAGAAATTACAGCAAGCAGTTGACACAGTAAACGAATTTTTACAAGTCAATCATAGTTCGTCAAAATTCGTGTTTCACGAAGGCTTAGACAAATATTTTGTTCAAGTTGTAAATGCTCAAACTGAAGAGGTAATAAAAGAAATACCACCTAGAAAATTACTAGATGCATTTTACGAAATGCAAAAACTTTTAGGTATGATTGTAGACGAGAAAATCTAATGTTACTTACAAATTAGGAGGAAAAAGATATGGTAAACAGAATTGGCGGTTTAGCCTCGGGAATGGATATTGATGCATTAGTAGCAAAATTAATGCAAGCTGAAAGATCACCACTTATTAAATTACAACAGAAAAAAACGACATTTGAATGGCAACGAGATGCTTACCGAGGGGTTAATACAAAGCTGCAAACATTTGATAAGTATATTGCGGATAATTTAATTTTAAAAAGCATGAAATCAAAAACATCTTCAATTTCCAACGACAAATATGCTACAGCTATAGCAACGCCAAGTGCTTCAGGATCGTTATCACTTGAAGGTGTATCCCAGCTTGCATCAGCAGCACGTGGTCTTGGAGAACAAATTAATGCTACGGCTGATACGAAGTTAAGTGAATTACCAAGTGGAGCAATTACAGGTCCAGTAAACATAAAGTTGAAAGCTATTAAACCAGATGGGACAATGCCAAAAGAAGGCACGGATATTGCTATTGATGGATCTATGACAATCTCACAAGTTGTCGATAAAATTAATAATAGTAATGCGGGTGTCAGTGCATTATTTGAAAATGGTCGCCTATCGATTACTGCAAAAAATACAGGTGATAGCAAAGAAGGCGCTGAAGTACAAGTAGATGCCGGAGCGGAGGTTTTTAAAAGCCTAGGGTTTACGAACCTAAATGCAACTGGTGATTTAGCAGATGGCGGGAAAAATGCAATTTTCAAAGTAAATGGTATTTCCACAGAGCGATCTTCCAATACATTTAATATTTCAGGATACAACCTCACATTAAAGGAAACATTCAACTCTGGTGGTACGATGAATGAAATGTTGAGTTTGTCATTTAATGAAAGAAAAAATGCAGCAGCGGACAAACCTATTAAACAAGCAACTTATGACGCAAAAAAATTAGTGTATGAGGCAGCTTTAGAAAATTATAATGATGCATTTTTAGGTAATTTAAGTGCAGCTGAAAGAGAAGCTTATGGAAAGATTTCTTTAGAAGCAAGACCGCTCTTAGGTGGATTAGACTACAACCAGGCTAAGAAACTTGCTGAAATAGATTATACAGATGAAGTTGCAGCAAGAGCAGCTATAGCAAACCTGACAGAAGCGGATGGTTTTACACAAGAGGAAAAAGATTCGTTAATTGAGGTTTCAATTGATAACTTGAAAGCGGTAACTGAGTTTGTTAAAGATCCTAATCTCACAGAAGGTACTTACAATAAATTCTCAGGTGTTTCAAAATTAGAAGGCAGATTTGCACCCCTAGATAAAGAAAAGTTAAAAGGCTTATCGGGCTTAGAGCAGGCACTAGCAACGGCGTTTGCGGATAATAAGATAGATTTAACAGCTGACGATCCACTTGCTACACTAGACGAGGGACCTTTAAAAGATAAGTTAAAGGAATTATCCTTTGACAAAAATACATTAGTAGCACTAAAAGACTTAAGTGGAGATCAACTTGAGACTTTAACAGGCGCAGCAGTAGCGCAAGGGGAATTAATAAAAGCGAGCGACGAGTTCAAAGTTGCGGATGCTGCAAATAAAGCTGCTATATCAAGGGACGAAAAAGCAGAGCTAAACTATAAACAATTGTATAAAGAAAATATTTACAAGGCGGCTGATGGGGATTTTGAGACAGCTTATAAAGCACATACCGACGCCATCGATGCTGGTGCTACAGCACCAACAGTACCGGGGGATACAACGACTGTAGATCCGGTTACTATTACATCTACTACAAATGTCGATGAGATGATGACTAAGATTAAAGACTTCGTTGCTACTTACAATGGCATAATGAAAGATTTGAGTGATCAAACAAAAGAAACGAAATATCGTTCGTTTGCACCGTTAACGGATGAACAACGAAAAGATATGTCAGAAAGTGAAATTAAGTTATGGGAAGAAAAAGCGAAAAGTGGATTATTGCGTGGCGATGCTCTTGTAAGAAGTGGAGTTTCTAACATGCGTGCGTTGGTTTATCAAGAAAATGCATCAGTTGAAAACACGAAATTTAATACACTCTTTAATGTGGGAATTACGACAACGAAGAACTATAGTGATGGTGGTCAATTAGAAATTAACGAAACTAAATTGCGTAAAGCGCTTGAAGAAGACCCTGATGCAGTAGCTGCCCTATTCTCGAATATTGAAGGTAAACAAAAAGATACAGTTACAGTAACTGATAAGGATGGAAACGTTACTACAAAAGAAGCGGATACTCGAGGTTACCTGCAAAAGCTACGTGATTCTATGAAGAGTTTCCAAGAAGATATAGAGAAAAAAGCAGGGCGTTCTTCTTCTACAGAGCAGACTTACTCAATCGGTAAGAGCATCGTAGACGCCGATAAACGAATTGCCACATGGCAAACAAAGCTTCAAAATATCGAAGCTCGTTATTGGAAACAATTTAGTGCTATGGAAGCAGCTATCAATAAAGCTAATTCGCAAGCTGGTATGTTCATGCAGCAATAAACTGGATTAGGAGAATTTTATGCAACTAACAGATCAATTATTGCAAGTATCAGCCAATCTCTATAAAATTTTGGGTGAGGATGCGAATGGTGAAGAACGTGATGATTTAATTGAAAAGATTAATGCTCAGTTAGATAAGAGAGGCAAAATTATAGAAGGTTTAGAACAAGAAGGCTTTAGTTATGATGCCCAAAATCGTGTTCATCGTACTTTATTTGAATTGGATAATGGTATTAGGGAGAGACTATCTATTATCATGGATACGATTAAACAGGAAATGAATACTTTGCAAAAAGCGAAAAAAAGTGAAGAGCAATACTTTAATCCTTATGCAAGTGTACGTGTAATGGATGGAATGTACTATGATAAAAAGAAATAAAATGCATTTCTTTATTCGCCTTTGTAAGTAAAATCATTTAAACTAAGAGTATCTAAGTAATCCTTAAAAGGAGTTGTCCTTAATTGGCAGCAAATTTAATAGCCCAGAACGCGTATAAACAAAATAGTGTTACAACAGCTTCACCTGGAGAATTAACACTAATGTTATATAACGGCTGCTTGAAGTTTTTAAATAAAGCGAAAGTAGCTATTTTAGAAAAAAATGTTCAAGAAAAGAATACGAATCTTCAAAAATCGCAAGCAATTATCGCTGAGTTGATGTCTACATTGAATATGGATATTGAGATTTCTAAACAGATGTTGCCTTTATATGAATATATGAACCATCGTCTAGTAGAAGCGAACATCCAAAGTGATGTCGAGATTATTGAAGAAGTTGAAGGTTTGGTGACGGAATTCCGTGATACGTGGAAGGAAGTTGTTCGCATCAATCGACAACAGCAATTTGGCACAGGTAATGAAGTGCAAGTCTAAAATCAGTGTTTTAGATCAAAGAGCATGTTAAAAAATAATGTAAGGGCTACTTTCAATGAGTAGCCCTTTTACATTTATTTCAAAATAATTGATTAGGGACTAATGATATTACTAAAGATCTATAAGATAATCCTTGGCAGTTTAAAATTACCAAATGCAGAGTTGTTTGTATTATTCATGAAAATGGGCATAGCTATATGTATTGATTAGTACACAAAAATGTCAGAAAATTCGTTACTTCTTTCCCTAGATGAAAGGCAAGTATTCGTGGCATAATGAGTATATAGAGATGAATTGTCTAGAGTGCTCGGAGGTGGAGAGATTTGATTTTTAAGCGTAAAGAGGGATTTCGCTTTAAGTTTGATGAGCCAATTCAAACAACTTTTTCTATTGTAGAAAATGGGGAAGCGCTTGCAGGTGAAAAGGCAATTGCTCAAATTATTGATATTAGTCCAAAAGGTATTAAGATGTTTTCAGATGTTATTGTTGGCAAAAATGAAGTCATTAATCCACAGCTTGAATTGCAATTTGTTCTAGACACACGCTCAATACATGTTTATGGAGAAATCATGTGGAGTCGACCTTTTGGTAAAGGGAGACAGTACGGTGTCTTTTTCCACAATCAAGCAGTTGTTGAAGAACTCATTATTGAAGAATTAAAGCTTCGCAGAAAAAAGGAAACGCAAAATTTGGCGAAAAAAGATATCCGTACTATTTAAAGAATATGCGCATTTTTTAAATTTTGTCGATATTTAAGCAGGATTTCTCACTTCGGTGTTGAAATATATATTATAGGCAGTTATAAAGGAGGAGTTTACATGCTAAACTTTAACATTCGTGGTGAAAACATTGAGGTAACTCCAGCTATTCGAGAGTTCGTAGAAAGTAAAATCGATAAAATTGAACGTTATTTTAACGAAGATTTTACCGCTAACGCAAACGTGAATCTAAAAGTGTATAACGACAAGCAAACTAAAGTTGAAGTAACAATTCCTATGAAAAATTTAACGCTACGTGCAGAGGAACGTCATCATGACATGTATGCTGCAGTTGACTTAATTGTCGATAAATTAGAGCGTCAAATCCGCAAGCATAAAACGAAAGTGAACCGTAAATTCCGTGAACGTGAAGGCGTTGGTATTTATTTTGCTACAACACAAACAGGTGGAGCGGTTACTGAAGAGGAAGAATTTGATATTGTGCGAACAAAACAATTCGACCTTAAACCGATGGACCAAGATGAAGCGGTTCTTCAAATGAATATGCTAGGTCATGACTTCTATATTTATACGGATGCAGATTCAAATGGCACACATATTGTCTACAAACGTAGAGATGGCAAATATGGCTTAATCGAAACGAATTAAATAAATAGTAAAAAGAACTCTCGCAAATGCGGGAGTTCTTTTTGTATGATAGAACTAATAATGATAAGGATGTGCCAGTTATGAATCGAGAAGTATTAATACCTGAATATATAACTAAATTTTCATGCACAGGAGCTGCTTGTGAAGATACTTGTTGTGCTAGTTGGGAAGTAACTGTTGATAAAACGACGTTCCAAAAATATCGTAATGTTAAAACACCTGGCATAAGGGACGAACTCAAAAAGAATGTAGGTCGGGAACGCTCAGCACCTTCTGATGCATCCTATGGGAAAATTAAAATGGACGAAAATAGTGCCTGTACTTTTTTGACTGAAGAGGGATGGTGCAAAATACATGCAGAACTAGGTGAGGAATTTTTATGTAATACATGTGCTACCTACCCACGAAGTTTTAATGAAGTGGATGCGCGAATTGAGAAAAGTCTCACTCCTTCTTGTCCAGAGGCAGCACGATTAATGTTGCTAAATGAGGAGGGAATCGATTTTTTAGTTGAAGAAGATAGTTTGAAGAAAAGTGGTTTAATTATGGACCGAATTCTCTCGTCGGAAAAAATGCCATTTTGGGATTTGCGGATGTTTACAATAGAAGTTTTACAAAATCGTCAGCGCTCATTAGAAGTACGATTAGTTGTGCTCGGAATGT
>JAVWKG010000071.1:0-14959 GCA_036638655.1 Lysinibacillus sp.
ACCTGTAACGTGAAACATTGGTGTAGTAGCAGGCTTATTGTTTAGGATGGAATTGGAATTGGCGAACACGATAGCGCATTCAATTGGGAGGGGAAGGTTAAGATTTTTTAAAATAGTATTCAAAAAGCGGGCATGGCGATGAACTTGATCGATAGCACTGGGGAAGCCTTCGATAGTACCATCTACTTTAGTGCGTGTAAATTGGTGAGTCCGTTCATCGCAATCAATACGACCGACAATGTTCTTAATCTCTATAACTAGGAGGAAGTGTGAACATATGAATAGTGTATCGATTTGATAAGTATGCTCCTCGGAGCATTGAAAGCAAATGTCATGTAATATGTGAAAATTATTTTCGTATATTATTTCATCCCATTCACGATCGACACGTTTTTCACCGGCTAAGCCAGCAGCAGTGCGACGATATTGCTCATCAAATCGAAGGTAATCAGGGGTGTCTGTGAACACACGTCGATGGGCCACCTCAAGCCAAATAAGTTTTTCAGGCTTTTTCCTCTTTAATACAATCAAAAAAACACCTCCAATTTTTAAATCAAATTGTAGCGTGTTTTTCTAAAATATCCAGTATGAATTAATTACCCTTCAGCTGTGGTCTTACTTTCATGTCTTGTGCGAAGCGAGCTAGTAAATCTTCTCGGTCGATACCTTCAGCTAATAGTTCGGATAAAAGTTGCTCTGCATATTTAACACGAATTTTTTTCAGTTTGCCTTTTAACAAAACGGATAGATTTTCGCCAATTTCATGGACAGCATAAACGGCTACTTGGAATGGGGCGGGTTCATTATCGGGAAATGAAATGACAGTGCGTACATTTATGAGCGATTGTTGCTCAAGTAATTCGTCGAAAACCGCACGATATTTTTGTGAGATAAATAATTCAAGAACCCAGGACTGATGGCTGTTTTCCTGATTAATAATAATGCCATCCACTAATGGGAAGTGTTGGATTTTGTCATCTGTTACGATTTCAAAAGAAAGTAATTTAAATGTTTTCAAGTCGGTATACCTCCTTAGTAAAAGTATAGCATACAAAAAATGCGAAATTGAATATTTGGAGAAAATGCGTTCGTCACTACAGCCATATAGCCGGAAGTGTCTAAAAATTGTAACAAGAAAATTTTAAACTAGTCCATATATGATATTTGGTCCGCGAAAATGGGCTAAATATCATTTTTTGCGTTTTGCCAAATTGTTAGGGTCGAAGGTATGATAAGCACAACTTCAAGGAAAGGAGGTGAACGTATGAATCAGGTCGGACTTGTTGGAAGAGTTACGAAGGACCCTGTTCTTAGGCAACTTTCAGAAAATCGTGTGCAAACACATTTTTCATTAGCGATAAATCGCAATTTCAAAAACAGTCGTGGGGAAGTAGAGGCTGATTTTATTCTTTGTACAGTTTGGGGAAGGCTGGCAGAGCATGTTGTGAAATATTGTGGAAAAGGCTCGCTTATTGGTGTCGGTGGTCGTATTCAAGCACGCTCTTTTGTCAATGAACAAAATAGCAAGGTATACATTACTGAAGTCGTTGTAGAAGATGTCCGATTTTACAAGTTGAAGCCGCTTGATAGTGATAATGCAGTTTTGCCAATGCAAACACAAGGTGATGATAAAGGCATCGTCAAAGATTTTGTACTACCGCAGGAAGAAGCAAATTTACCAGTTGGATAATGCTGCATTTTTCTAAACCGAATGTTTTTGTGGAGCAAGAATGATACTCGCCTGAAGTAAATAATCTGCCATCTCCTATATAGGTGAAAAAATCTTGTTACATAATATATTTGAGGGGGGACGACCGTACAACGAACAACGAATCATTGCTGAAAGACCGCGCAGCAATGACATTTCACACACAACTTAATATTAAAATGAAGTAAGTAGGAAAGAAGTAAAGGAATTGTTCAATGATTTTGCCTATAAAAAGAGCGCCAAGGTCGTTCACAACCTCGGCGCGTACTTAATTAATTATTTAGTCAAACTCATATCGAGTGTCATTAAATCACGAAGCTCATCATCATTAAGTTCGGTTAACCACTGACTAGACTGAATAAGTTCTTCAGATAACGCTGATTTTTGAGCTAACATTTTATCGATTTTTTCTTCAATCGTGCCAATCGTGACAAACTTATGCACTTGCACAAATTGTGTTTGCCCAATGCGATATGCTCGGTCGGTTGCTTGATTTTCAACAGCAGGATTCCACCAGCGATCGGCATGGAAAACATGATTAGCTGCAGTTAAATTTAAACCTGTTCCGCCAGCTTTTAAAGATAAGATGAAAATTGGAAATTCACCTGCCTGGAAAGCATCCACCAAACGATCACGCTGCTGTTTTGGCATCGCACCAGTTAAAAACGGCGCATCGACTTGATACAACTCACTAAAGCAATGCTGTAGGAGTTGCCCCATCCCGATATACTGGGTGAATATTAAACATTGCTCGCCATTATCGACAATTTCAGCCGCCATTTGCACAATACGCTCAAGCTTCACCGAGCGTTTTAATAAGGAAGCGGCATCCTCGAAAGGCTCCTTCAAATAAAGGGCAGGGTGATTACATAACTGCTTTAACTTACTTAACATTTTCAAGACGCGGCCCTTTTTTTGAAAGCCCGTTAACTTTTCTAATTGATCAAGTGATTCAAGAATATAGCCCTCATATAACGACGCTTGCTCAGCTGTAAGCGCGCAAAATGCTTGGGATTCCTGTTTATCCGGTAAATTCAATTGTAAATGTGGATCACGTTTTGTTCGGCGCAATAAAAACGGTTGAATTTTTGCGCGTAGCTGTTGCTTATGCTTGTCAGATTCATCGCGCTCAATCGGCAAGATGAACTGCTCATTAAAGCGTCCGAAGCTGCCTAAATAACCTTTATGGATGAAATCAAAAATCGCCCATAATTCCGATAAGCGGTTTTCTACAGGTGTACCTGTTAGAGCAAGGTGATGTGTCCCGTTCAACTTTCGAATGGCACGAGATTGCAAAGTTTGCATGTTTTTAATGTTTTGCGCCTCGTCAAGTACAACCGCCGACCAAGAAATCTCCTGCAAAAATTCAGCATCCTGTGACACTGTGCCATAAGTAGATAAAATAATTTGCGGCTTTTCATCTGCAAGGAACGCTTTAAATGTCTCGTCTTTTGTCCGGTTGGCATTATAGTGCGTGTGGACAGTTAAAGAAGGGGCGAAACGTTCTAATTCCTTTTGCCAGTTGCCGAGCACTGAAGTTGGGCAAATGATAATAGATGGCTCCGTAGCACCTAAATTATCATAGACATGCAGTAGGTAGGTAATGAGCTGCACCGTTTTACCAAGTCCCATGTCATCTGCTAAGCAAGCACCGAACTGTTGCTCGCGCATGAACACAAGCCACTCAAAACCTTCTTGCTGATAAGGTCGTAGTTCTGCTTGAAGTGCAGTAGGGACTGCCACAGCAGGTAAACCTTTTTTCTCTTGTAACTGTTCGATATATTGCTTTAATGATTGCTGTAATTCAAACGCGAACATGGGATCGTCGCGCATCGCATCTTCCTCGTCCTCTTCTTCAAGAGGGAGTGCTAAATCTTCGGGCATTTCACGGAATAATAGCTCGCGCACTGTCCAATTTTCATCATCCGCTTGCTGCATCAGTTCACGCATTTCGTGCATCCAATTAGCGTCAACACGGAACCACTCTGTACCGATACGGATGAATTCACGCTTTTCATCCACCATTTTTTTAAACTGTTCGGCAGAAATGGACTCGCCGTTCATCGAAAATTGCCACTTGAATGTTAAAATATCGTCTAGTCCAGCTACTTTTTTCGTTGACGCATTGCCAGTATTTACACGTACACGCATTTTCGACTGCTTCAAATCTTTTAGCCAAGCTGGTAATACGACATCAAAGCCGAGTGCTTGCAAGCGAGCCAAATCTTCACGTAAAAATTTGCGCACTGTTAAATCTTCAAGTGGTATATGAATGAAAATATCACTCGTTAAATCTTCTATTGAGAGTAATTCAACAATTTGTGCTTGCTGTGCTTCGATGTCTTGTGCAAACTCGACCCATTTTTGCGGTAGGACGTTGGCAATTGGAAAGGCACGCTTTCTTACAGCGGGTGTCCAATACGCTTTCGTTGTCGCTGAACTTAATACGGTTTCAAGTAGCCACTCATCTTCATTTTCGTCGGGCTCACTTAGGCGCAGCGATACTTTGACTGTACCAGCTTGTCGATCCTGTTCTAAAGGCCAGCCACCACGCTTGAAAAAAGGCAATAACTTAGGGATGTCAGCAATATAAAGTCCAGCACCATTCAGCTTTTGCGCAACAGCAGTTTCCAACATTGTGACATCTATATCTTCAAGTGGAAAATGAAGGGCCGATAAATCGTCCTCAATTACAGCGTGCTCCCATAAATCGGGTTCCTGCCATATATATTGCAGGGCAATGGCCTTTTCAAAGATGGCTTTGCTGTCATCATTTGCCGCAATCCAGTCTACAAAGGGATGTTTGTATAGACGTGAAAAAATATCGAGCAATTCAGCGGTAGACAATTCTACTGATTGATCAGTGCGATTGGCTAAAAGTCCGTACAAATTCGCTTCATATTTGAAAAATAGAGAAGGAATTAGTATGGCAGTATCAAGCGAAATGCCGCCTGACGAAAATCCTTGCACCGCAAAATAGCCTTCGCGCACTTCTGTTACTTGCAGCAATATTTTTTTCGTGAATGGAGAAGGTGCTTTGATTTCATTCATCATACTAAGTTTCCTTTCTCAATCTCTTCTTGTAATGCACGTAAACGTTTAAATTGCGTGCGCACTGTTAGCATATAATTTTCGAAATAAGCGGTTTTGCCAGACTTTTTCGCGGCAGTTCGCATACTTTTCCAAATACGTACAGCTTGCTTGTAATTCAAGCGCGATTTTTGTTCGAGCTCTTGCATAGCAAATACATGATATAGTGGCAACACTGCACTTGGCGCTTCGCGAAGTACGTCGGGTAAGCCGCACATTTCTAAATAGGAAAGGGAAGATGGATGCATATGATGTAGTGCCGCCCAATCATCGAAACGCTCTTTTTTAATAAGGAAAAACGAAAATGGTTGCAAGCCGTACACGCCGAATGCGCTGTATAACGCGACTTCCTCTTGCTCAGTTAAATCGATGTGATCGTAGAGCATATGCAGTTTATTCATGTGTGATGCACGTGGTCCTGGTGGCAGTGAGTGATGCAAGAAATCCTGAACAAATGGCAACATCGCGCGCAATATTAATGGAAGCGCCCATGTTTCGCCTGTTCGTTTTGCAAAATCAGCAAGCTCATACAAGCCCGCAACATCGTCAATTGTAATGTTTTCAATGTTTTTTTGTAGTTGCTCTTCTTTTTGCAATAAAACATAAAATACTAAGTGCACTGCTTTAAATGAAACGTCATTATTTACATGAATAGAAGCGGCGTCACCTAATGTCATGATGTCGCTTGCTGTTCGATTGAGCGGATCTTTTTCAAGTAGTGTCACGATTTGTAATTCTAATGCGCGTCTTGCTTTTTCGTGAAAAACAACTTCCCAAAGCATGAGGAAAATTTCAAAGCGTGATGAAAAAAGTCCTTGTCGCTCAAATAGAAAAATACGTACTTTATGTTGTAATGCATCATAAAATGGATCGGTTGCAAACAAACGTGATTTTCCGTTCATCTCGTCTAGTAAGTCCGTAATCGATTGTGTGCAAAGCTCCGAAAAATATCTCATATAAGCCGAATCAAAATCAAAATCAGAGAGTTTTGCGATATGTGCCCAAATTCGGTCCATGACAGAGAACTCCATAAATAATTTATAAAGCGGCTGCCACTCTCTTTCAAAAGGCGTATGGCGGCGGAGTCTTTCTAGCGCATCTATGCGAGCAGCAGTAAGACTATAGCCAACTAAAACGCGTCCTTCAGGCAGTAAGCGACTCATCACTTCCTCGGCCATGATTTCCCAGCTTTCAGGGCTACGTTCATCTGCAAGTGATTTTAACTGCACTGATTTTTGAGCACGCCAAGCACTTGACCAATTTTGTACCGAGTCAAAATACTGATAAAGCGATAGCAATATGCCAACCTGATGTCGGCACCACGTAGCTTGCCGACAGTTACAGACAATTGTTTCATTATAAAAATCAATTTCTAAAATAGCAGGTTTTACATCCTGCACAACTGCATATAATTTAGAAAGCGCTGGAATGTAACGCTCGAAGGCAATTGATTTATTGCGCACTGAAAAGACAGCGCGACGCACGAGCTCCTCGTCCTCAGTGGAAGATGGGTGCAGATGATGCTCCGCCTCCTTCAATTTGGCGAGCACAAACTGTTCATTTTCTTTTGCTAATTGCGAAATAGACAAAGCCATTTACCTCTCCTCTACAAAAAGACTTTCTCTCCATTATACGATTAAAACAGCTGGTCCGTAAATGAAAGTACTTTAAAATACGAGAGGGGGATTACAGGGAGCGCTACGAAGTGAAGATGTTCCTGAAAATATGGTGCTAGCCCTTGGGAATCGGTGTTTGGAGGGGAAAGTGGATGGAACAAAAGAATTCACTTTTCCTAGTTTATGTGTTAAAATCTGAATAATCAGAAAGTTAAGGAGGGAAGTGCCGATGATGCATGTTCAATATATGAAACCGTTTTATACGAAAGTCACTGGGGAAAAGCTGAGATTAGTTTTTGCGTATCAATACTTTTCGATTTTAAAAGATAAAGAAATCTTTCATTTCATACCAATCGAAGGGAAAGAAATGATTATTAATCTTCAAACACAGCAAATCGAGAATTTGTCCGAAGTATTCGTATTTCAAAAAGGGAATCGTTTTATCCGCCTCCCGCTGTACCAGCTATTACTGATTACCAATGTCCATGAGCATCTTGCGCCAATACTGGAAAGCGCGACACCGCAGCAGCCGGCCTTAAAAATAGAATCCACGGTTTCTGAAGAAGAACTCGAAGAAATTATAGCTGAATTAGAACAAAAAAATCTGGATAACTTAATCGACGAAGCATTAACGAACCGCGATGAAACCCTATTTCATCGACTATTAGCAGAAAAGCGAAATCGACTTGGAGGACTCAAAAATTGAATACACATATAGCATCGTAAGCACTCAATCTCTTCTAATTAGAAAATTGAGTGCTTTTTGTTTATCTATACACACACAAATAAGGCATACCTTGTTCAATATTGAGCAGGGTGTGCCTTATTTTTCGCTTTTTATCGGCGGGGGTGTTTTCTGCACTTTGTATGGGGATTTACTATTCAAACTAACTATCTTTCTCAGCATTTTGACTGTGCGAAAACGGCATTCGAGAGTAAATCCGTCCAATTCGAGAGTAAACCACGCTCCCATGCTGTATTTCGCTTCGCTCGCCGACCGCCACGCTATCCCCTCTATGCTCTTTTATCAAATGTCAGCTGCAATCTTATTTGATAAACCATTTATAGTAAATTAATTCCTTTATTTATACTATAGTAATCTGATTTTTTACCGATATAAATGAAAATGCTGTGAAAAAAGGAGGTGGTGTTATGCTGGGGAAGTGGTCTGCTACAGGGCTTTCGATATTAAACAATATGAATCGCAATTTTAATGCGATGAATAAATCGATGTTGCGGATATCGTCAGGCTATCGTATTAATAGTGCGGCAGATGATCCGGCTGGGCTGGCGATTTCTGAAAAAATGCGTGCGCAAATCCGTGGTCTTAATATGGCGGCGAAAAATATTCAAGATGGTATCTCGCTTGTTCAAACGGCTGAAGGGGCTCTGAATGAAACGCATGCCATGATTCAACGCATGCGCGAACTCGCTGTGCAAGCTTCCAACGATACATTAACAGATGCAGATCGCGAACTGCTTGACCTGGAATTTCAAGAGTTGAAAAAGGAAATCCAACGTACTTCAACAGATACAGAGTTCAATACGAAAAAACTTCTGAATGGTGACTATGAGACAAACGGAATTAAAATCCAAGCGGGTGCGAACTCCGGTCAATCAATCGAAATGTTACTCGGCGATATGAGTGCAGGAGCATTGGGCCTAGATGATACAGTTTCCATTGGCACGCGTGAAGATGCGGAAAAGGCTATTTCTACTATGGATGAAGCGCTCAAACGCACTTCTAGAGAACGCTCACGCCTTGGCGCGTACCAAAATCGTCTCGAACATGCCTATAACAATGCAGTGAATACAGCTGAAAATTTAACAGAAGCGGAATCCAGAATCCGTGACGCTGACATCGCCAAAGAAATGATGAACATGGTAAAAGCACAAATCCTGTTGCAAGCTGGGCAATATGTACTTGCCATGCACATGCACCAAGCAAATTCCATTCTCCAACTACTTAATACTGGACGCAAATAATGCACATCTGCCCAATCCCCTAGAAGGTTGAGCAGATGTGCATTCATTTTTAAAATGGTATATTGGCAGTGAACGAAATAAACACATAACCATCGTGTTTTTAAATGCAATTTTGCAGAGAACTGGACGCGATACGATTAAAGAAGTGATTTTTGCCAACCAAGAAGTGGGCGGCGAATATGAAGATGACAAGCAATCGAGGCTAGATATTGTCGTCAAAACGCGGGCGGGCGAACTCATTAATGTAGAAATGCAGCTGAACAATCGAAGAGATATGTTCAGACGTTCACTATATTATTGGTCAAGATTGTTCAATTCACAGTTGCAAAAGGGATATGGGTACCGTACGTTAGTTCCGACGATTACCATCAATATTTGTGACTTTACGTTGTTTGACGAAATAAATCATTATCATAGCACATACCATTTATACGAAGATTCAACGCTCCAACGTTTAAATAAAGCCGATGATGTGCTAGAAATTCATTTTATCGAAATGAATAAATTTTTGAAAGCTTGGCATGCCGACCAACTGAATCCGCTAGATGATATTTTGGCGAGCTGGTTATTGTTGTTGGGCATGGTGGATGCGAAAAAACGGAAAGTTTACGATGACATTTACAAGGAACTGGAGGAGTTAGCGATGAGAGATGAAAACTTACGAGAAGCGTTCGATGTATGGGAAGAAATCAGTCAAACCCCAGAAACAATCCTTGCCTACCAATCACGCTTGAAGTACATCATAGATGAAGAAGCTAAATTAGCGGATGCAAAGCTAGAGGGAAAAGAAGAAGGAAGAGAAGAAGGGATAGAGCAGGGAATGGAAAAGGGAATAGTGAAGGGGAGAGAAGAAGGGAGAGTAAAGGGAAAAGAAGAGGTAGTTATGATAATGATTGCTAAAGGAAAAAGCAATGAAGAAATCAAGGAACTTACAGGATTAACTTTAGACGAAGTAAACACATTACGGACGAAGGTTTAAAATAGTATTTTATAATATAGACAAATCTAGGGTGATTACTAAATCAAAATAGTAGTCACTTTTTTGTATGCAAACGATCAGACGGATATAGAATTGCCCTTGGATTTCTCGCCTCCATTACCGATAAAAATAATCAAAACACACCTAAAAAAGTATAAAAATAACGCAAAACAGAGCCGTTTTCGCTCTGCTGATTAAGTCGGAAAACTTAAAGGATAGGACAATTTACTTATGAGCCTCTGAAATACTAGGTTGTGAAATGGCTAGAATCGCTCGAAAAAACCCGTGTTTTAATCACTTTTTTCTAAGAAAAGGCCGATTGAAATGCACCTGGCTCTCAGCGATGGTGTCCAATTTTTGAAAAGTTAACGCAGCAAAAAAAGTCGGATCTGCGAAATGAAATCAGAAAATATCTTTTGGTAATCGTTCCTATAGCGCTATTTTTCTATCTAAAGCATAGTCAAGTTCATTGTCGTTTTAGCACAAAAAAGTTTAAGAGAAACTTAAAAAAATCGAGTTTATTCAATTTGTCGAATTTGACATACAACATATTTATATATAAGTGTCATTTCGGGTCTTTTCTACTATTTGTCACATATTTATATTTAAGTTGTATATCAATTTTACAAATGGGCTTATCGGCATTTCAAATAAAATACTTTTCGGATTCTTTGAAAAAAAGCAAATGGACCTTACGATTTTTAGGTACTCAGAATTGATGTGAATATATTGCAATGAAGAAACGCTAAGTATTGCGACTGGTAAATATAAATGGCAAGTCATCAGCTACTTTAGTTGTCACTGAGCAAATGAAATTTTTTTAATGAAAGCAAGATGTATTTTTTAAACAAAAAGATGGACCCAGAAGTATTCTGGGTCCGAGTACACTTATTGCCTACAATTGACTATAACTGGTTCGCTTCAGCTTCATATTTCAAGCAATCACTATTCAGAGGGAACTCTGATTAACAATGCTCGTAAGATTAATGAAGCTTACTCCTTATTCAGTTGTGGTGGACTGTCCTGAGATTCTTTTTCTACCGGCTTCGAATTACTCATGATGCATCCTCCTCATCAAATTAGATTAATAAGCGTTACCTAAATAAGTATGGCAACTTACACTTAATCTATACATGTAAGTTGAGTTTTTTAAAAAAAATCATTTTGTCACTGTTAGCTGCTTTTCATGAAACACTTGCTGTGCAATTGTTAATGCATTTTGCACACGTGGGAAACCTATGTAAGGAACTAATTGCAGGAGTGCCTCCACGATTTCAGTCGGTGTTAGTCCCGCATGCAAACCGCGCGTAATATGTGTTTTTGTTTGCGGTGCAGCACCTAGCGTAACAACAGCTGTAATCACAACAAGTGCACGACTTTTAGTATCTAATCCTGGTCGTGAATATACATCGCCATAGGCAAACTCCACAATCATTTTGCGTAGATCTGGCGCAATATCTGCTAAAGCATCATGCTCCACCATTTTTGTTGCTTCATCCTCTGTTACATACTGTTTAATCGTTTCAAACCCTTTCGTAAAACGTTCACTCATTATAAATGCCCTCCTTTATTTTGTTGAACAATGTCACTAGTAAAGCATTCGATGTTATATATACGAATTCCTTCATAAATTCCCCTGTTGTGCAGGGTTTTTTATTTTTATCACGCATTCATTTCGATTTATCACGCAGAAATCAGGTTTTATCATGCACACGCCGCGTTTTATCACGCACCAAAATCGATTTATCCGCATGCAGCTTTCATATTTCATTTTTGACACAGCTTTCGACATCCGCGCGTCACTTGAGCTGATATTTTCACCTTGGCTCTGGTTTATCATGCATCCATTTCAATTTATCACGCAGAAATCAGGTTTTATCATGCGCACGCCGCGTTTTATCACGCACCAAAATCGATTTATCCGCATCCAGCTCTCATATTTCACTTTTGACACATCGTTCGACATCCACGCCGTCACCCCAAAAAAACTAAACACAAAAATCCCGCTTCTGCGTCTCCAGAAACGGGGATTGTCCTTCACATATGTAAGGTGCTCTTTTTCGCTTTACCCTCTGGCTCCACTGAAAAAGGAATGTGTGTTTTCATAGTGCCTCACGGGACAGCTTTAATGAAATATCTATGCAAAAGTCAAATGACTACGCACGCTATCATTGTGTCAAACTAAACAAGCTTTTGCCTTATCAATTTGGATTTTCACTTGATCGAAGCCAGTGCCACCTAATGAGTGACGGCGACGAACTGCCGCTTCTGGTGCTAACACATCGTAAATATCCGCTTCTAGAAGGTCACTTTCTTTTTTCATATCTTCAATCGGTAAATCCAGTAAGAAGATGCCTTTTTGAATGCATGTGAAGACAAGTTTACCTGTTACTTCATGCGCCTCACGGAATGGCATACCTTTTGTTGCAAGGTAATCTGCAAGTTCAGTCGCATTTGAGAAATCAGAATGTACTGCCTTGTGCAGACGCTCTGTATTAACCGTCATCGTACGTACCATACCTTCAAAGATTTTAAGAGAACCAAGAATTGTATGCACAGTATCGAACATACCCTCTTTGTCTTCTTGCATATCTTTGTTATAAGTTAACGGCGTCCCTTTTAAAACGGTTAATAAGCCCATTAAGTTGCCGTATACGCGACCTGTTTTACCACGAATTAACTCCGCCATATCTGGATTTTTCTTCTGTGGCATAATTGATGAACCTGTAGAAAATGCATCATCTAGCTCGATGAATTTAAATTCATCTGTAGACCAAAGAATAATTTCTTCAGCAAAACGCGATAAATGCGCCATCATTAGTGATGAATTACTTAAAAATTCGACGATGAAATCACGGTCACTTACAGCATCCATTGAATTTGCATAAACCTCACTAAAGCCTAGTAGTTCCGCTGATTTCAGACGGTCAATCGGGAAAGTTGTTCCAGCCATTGCACCCGCGCCTAAAGGCAGAATATCAATGCGTTTCATTGACTCTGAAAAACGTTGTTTATCACGCTCAAGCATCCAGAAGTATGCCATTAAATGATGGGCAAACGAAATTGGTTGGGCACGTTGTAAATGCGTATAGCCTGGCGCAATTGTTTCCACATGCTGGTCTGCTTTTTCAAGTAACGTTTTTTGGAATGTTGCAATCAAATCAATCGTTTCGACAACACGTTTTTTCAAGAAAATATGCATATCCGTTGCCACTTGGTCGTTACGGCTACGACCTGTATGTAATTTCCCACCAACTGGGCCAATCAAATCAATGAGCATTTTTTCTAAGTTTAAGTGAATATCTTCATTCGCTACTGTGAACTCAAGCTCACCTGCGATTGCTTTTTTTTGTAATTGTGCAAGTCCGCCAAGAATAGCCTCTACGTCAGCTGCTGGTAAAATACCTGTAGCACCAAGCATTGTGACATGTGCAACGCTACCTTCAAGGTCTTCCATTACTAGTTGTTGGTCGAAGCCGATTGATGCACCGAACTCATCCACCCAAGCTTCTGCTGATTTTTGGAAACGTCCGCCCCATAGTTTTGTCATCACAGCTCACCTTTTCTTTCATATCTTATTGAAAAGGTGTAGAACAGCGCGAATGCTGCACTACACCCTCGTTTGTTATTTTTTATTTACTGAAGAGTTAACTACTGTTGGTAAGCCCCATAATTCGATGAAGCCAACTGCTGAAGCATGGTTGAATTGGTCTTCCTTCGAGTAAGTTGCTAATTTTTCACTATATAGTGAGTTTGGAGATTTACGTCCCTCAACAATTGCATGACCTTTGTAAAGTTTCACGCGCACTGTCCCGTTTACATATGCTTGCGACTCAGCAAGGAATGCTTGTAATGCATCACGTAAAGGTGAGAACCATAAACCATCATAAATTAGCTCAGATAATTTTTTCTCGATTACTGGTTTGAAGTGAGCAAGTTCTTTAACAAGTGTTAAGTCTTCAAGCTCTTTATGAGCAGTTAAAAGTACTTTTGCACCTGGAATTTCGTAAACTTCACGAGATTTAATACCAACTAGACGGTTTTCTACGTGGTCGATACGTCCTACACCATGTGCGCCAGCTACTGCATTTAATTCTTGGATTAAATCTGCAAGCTTCATTTCTTTACCGTTTAAAGAAACTGGTTTACCAGCAACGAATTCGATTTCTACAAATTCAGCTTCGTTTGGTGCATTTTCCACAGAAACTGTTAAACCATAAGCTTCTTCTGGTGGAGATACCCAAGGATCTTCCATGATGCCCGCTTCGTTTGCACGACCCCATAAATTTTGGTCGATTGAGAACGGTGAATCAAGTGTCGCAGGAATCGGCACATTATGTTTCATGGCATATTCGATTTCCTCATCACGGCTCCAGCCCCACTCACGCACAGGTGCTAGTACTTCTAAATCTGGGTTTAATGCTTTAATAGAAACCTCGAAACGAACTTGGTCGTTCCCTTTACCTGTACAACCGTGTGCTACTGCATCTGCATTCACTTCAGTTGCGATTTCTACTAATTTTTTAGAAATTAACGGACGAGAAAGTGCTGATACTAATGGATACTTTTGCTCGTACCATGTATGTGCTTGTAAAGAAATTAATGCATATTCTTCAGCGAATTCGTCTTTCGCATCAACCATATATGATTCAACAGCACCAACTTGAAGTGCTTTGTTTTTAATGAATTCAAGATCTTTTCCTTCACCTACGTCAAGACATACTGCGATAACGTCCCAACCTTGCTCTGTTAACCACGGAATTGCTACTGAGGTATCAAGACCACCTGAATATGCTAATACTACTTTTTTGTTTGCCATGAAAAATGCGCCTCCAATTGCTTTGTTCGTTGTATTTTTATACATTTGTTTAATACTTTATACACGAATAGTATCATGTCATAAAAATAAATACAAGTGTATTTTTATAAAAAGTTAGACTTTTGCGATTAATGTTAAAAGTCCGCAATTATAATGTTCAGCGTACTATTCGAACATGGATTCATTTTACTCGAAAAAACAATATCTTACTGCATAAGTTCGTGTATATAATATTTATTACACTCATTATCTATTTTTCCGTTTCAAAAATTAGAGAAATTCCCCTTTTAGTATAAAAGTATATGTTTATATTTCCTATAAATGGCTCGATAGCAAAGTTGCCATTCAAGACCAAGTCTACTCTTCGTATTTCGAGAAACTTTCATTTATAATCAAACATTATAAGGAATGGGGCGAAACGATATGCAAGAACCAATCATTTTAGTCGTAGATGATGAGGCAGATTTAGCGAATCTCCTAAAAGTAAGTCTTCAAAAGGAAGGTTTCAAATATATTCACACAGCTGGTACCCTCTCCGAAGCATGGACAAGCTTTCAAAAGGAAAAACCACATATTGTGTTACTCGATGTCATGCTTCCGGATGGTGAAGGTTACGATTTATGTCGGCGCATTCGTGAAGTGTCGCATGTGCCGGTACTCTTTATGTCGGCGAAAACAGAAGAAATCGATAAAATTTTAGGTCTTGCAATTGGCGGGGATGATTATATTACCAAACCCTTTAGTCAAAAAGAAGTCGCATA
>JAVWKG010000072.1:0-13455 GCA_036638655.1 Lysinibacillus sp.
TCAACCCCATGTTATGGTGATGAGCCTATTTTCATCCAGTAAATTTTTTTCGCTGAAAGTGAAGCGTGAGCAATCCAATTGTAGCAATTGAAAAAAACACTCATATATTTAAAGTGTAGAAGTAGTCATGAAGAGGAACGGTTCCTACAAAAAAATGGCTTTGATTAGGAGTGTGTATGCATGGCGGCAATTACAGGACAGCAATATATTGAGCGAATTGATGGATTGGATGCGAATATTTGGTTTGATGGAAAAAGAGTTGTTGGGAAAATTTCAGAACACCCTGCTTTTAAAGGTGTCATGAAAACGCAGGCGGCGCTATATGAGATGCAACATAATGCAGCCTTAAAGGATGTTTTAACGTTTCAATCACCTACGACTGGTGATCGTGTAGGTTTGTCTTTTTTACAGCCGGTCACAAAAGAAGAGCTAATTAGAAAGCGTTTGATGGTACAGAAATGGGCCACATTGAACAATGGTTTAATGGGAAGAAGTCCGGATTATATGAACACAGTATTAATGGCTTTAGCTTCTTCAGCCGATTTATTGAAAAATGAGGAAAACTGCTTTCCAGAGCATTTACTCGCCTACTTTGAATATGCTAGAGAGAATGACATATCATTAACGCATACCTTTATTGAGCCACAAGTCAATCGAAGGAGTTTTCACGTCGAAAATGAAGATGAAATCATTGCGGCGAGAGTCGTTGATCGAAAAAGTGCGGGTCTCGTTATTAAAGGGGCGAGATTATTAGCGACACAGGGTGGAACAACAGATGAACTTCTTGTTTTATCATCTGCTGCTGGACTGGATGAGGCAAAAGGTTTTGGTTTTGCGATTCCGAGCAATACAAAAGGTTTAAAGTTTATTTGCAGAGAATCGTTTGTAGGTGGGGATTCGGCCTTTGATCATCCTTTGAGCTCGCGCTTTGAGGAAATGGATTGTGTTGTAGTGTTTGATGATGTCGTCGTTCCATGGGAGCGTGTATTTTACTATGATAATGTTGATGTGGCAAATAGTATTATGAGTGCTAGCTCTTTTAAAGCATTTACGATGCATCAAGTACAATCCAGACAAATTGTGAAAATCGAGTTTTTTTTAGGCGTTGTTCAATCGATTGTTGGGAGTATCAATATTGGAGAACATCAGCATGTGCAGCAAAAGGTTGCGGAAGTAATTATAGCGCTTGAAACGATGAAAGCATTACTATTTAAAGCAGAAGCGGAAGCAAGGCTTGATGAATTTGGCTATATGCGACCGGACCAAATGACATTGCAAATAGCTAGTAATATAACGCCCCAAATTTTCCCTCGATTTGCGGAAATCATCCAGCAACTAGGGGCAAGTGGATTAATGGCGATTCCTTCCGAAAAAACGTACCAATCTGAGGTACGAGATGATATGAACCATTATTTACAATCTTTTTTGGATGAAGGCGAAGATCGCGTAAGGAAGTTTAGGCTTGCTTGGGATTTATCGATGAGTAGTTTTGGTTCTCGTCAAACATTGTATGAACGATTCTTCTTTGGAGATCCTGTAAGGCTTGCGTGTTCTTTATATCAAAATTACGACAAAGGATCCTATGTAAAGATGGTGGAGCGGTTTTTATCAAAAGATTGACACACAACAAGGATTTTTTTATAATGACCATATAGAATAGTAAAAACGATGATGGAAAAAGTACGTATTTGTAAGCGTAAAAGAAAAGAATTCCTTGGCTGAAAGAGTTCTCGCAACATGCAAATGCAGAAAAGCTACTCCAGAGTGCAGCTAATAACTGCCGTTCACTGACGTTACAAGTGCTTGAGATATAGTGTGTTGTTTTTTAACTACACTATAAACTAGGGTGGTACCGCGAAGAACTTTACGTCCTCGTCCCTTTATGGGATGAGGGCTATTTTTGTGTTCATTTAGCGGTCGTACCATTTTTTCTTATCGTTCACCTACACATATTAGAGGAGGAAATTCCCACATGAAAGCAGCAGAAATTCGCCGCATGTATTTAGAGTTTTTTAAAGAAAAAGGCCATCATCATGAGCCATCAGCACCACTCGTTCCAATTAATGATGCATCATTACTTTGGATCAATTCAGGTGTTGCGACACTGAAAAAGTATTTCGATGGTCGTGTTATACCAGACAACCCACGTATTACAAATGCGCAAAAATCAATTCGTACAAACGATATTGAAAACGTTGGGAAAACAGCACGTCACCATACATTTTTCGAAATGCTAGGTAACTTCTCAATCGGTGATTACTTCAAAGTTGAAGCGATTCATTACGCGTGGGAATTCCTTACAGATAAAAAGTGGATGGGCTTTGATCCAGAACTTTTATCGATTACGATTCATCCTGAAGACGAAGAAGCATATAATGTATGGAAAAATGAAATTGGCATTCCTGAAGAACGTTTAATTCGTTTAGAGGGTAACTTCTGGGATATCGGAGAAGGTCCATCAGGTCCAAACTCTGAAATTTTCTACGACCGCGGAGAAGCATATGGTAATGATGAAAATGATCCGGAAATGTATCCAGGTGGCGAAAATGAACGTTATCTAGAAGTGTGGAACTTAGTTTTCTCTCAATTTAACCACAATCCCGATGGCACATATACGCCACTACCAAAGCAAAATATTGATACAGGGATGGGTTTAGAGCGTATCGTATCAGTTGTGCAAAATGTACCAACAAACTTCGATACAGATTTGTTTATGCCAATAATCGAGAAAATTGAACAGTTCTCAAACCGTACGTACAAACGTCCAAACGAAATTGATTTACAAGAAATTTTCGGAAGTGAAGAAGACATTAACACACCATTTAAAGTAATCGCTGACCATATTCGTACAGTCGCGTTTGCTATTGGTGATGGTGCGCTTCCATCGAATGAAGGACGAGGGTATGTATTACGACGTTTACTACGCCGTGCAGTGCGTTATGCAAAACAAATTGGTATCGAAAAGCCATTTATGTTTGAATTAGTACCGACTGTAGGTAGTGTTATGCAAGATTTCTACCCAGAAGTGACAGAAAAAGCGGAATTCATCCAACGTGTGATTAAAAACGAAGAAATTCGTTTCCATGAAACATTAGACGGTGGTTTAGCTATCTTTAATGAAGTTGTAACGGCGCAAAAAGCAGCTGGTCACAACTATATTCCAGGGGCAGATGCATTCCGTTTGTATGACACATTCGGCTTCCCAATTGAATTAACAGAAGAGTATGCTGAAGAAGTTGATATGACAGTAGATCACGAAGGCTTTGAAGCGGCAATGGAACAACAGCGTGAACGTGCACGTGCTGCTCGTCAAGACGTAGACTCTATGCAAGTACAAAGTGAAGTGTTAGCGAATTTAACAGTAGCAAGTGAATTCGTTGGTTATGATTCACTAGAAACAGAGACGACTGTTGCGGCGATTATTGTCGATGGTCAAATTGTAACAGTGGCTGCTGAAGGACAAGAAGCACTTGTTGTTTTGGCACAAACGCCATTTTACGCTGAAATGGGTGGACAAATTGCGGATAGTGGTATCATTTCAAATGATAGCTTTACAGCAGTTGTAAAAGATGTTCAAAAAGCACCAAACGGACAACCATTACACACTGTAGTTATTGAATCTGGTGAAATGAACATTGAAGCTGCTGTGAAAGCGTCTGTTCATCGTGATGAACGTAATTTGATTATTAAAAACCATACAGCGACACATATTATGCAACGTGTATTAAAAGATGTACTTGGCGACCATGTTAACCAAGCTGGTTCTTATGTTGGTGCTGACCGACTACGTTTCGATTTCTCTCACTTTGGACAAGTAACAAAAGAAGAATTACAACAAATTGAGCGTATTGTAAACGAAAAAGTGTGGGAAGATATTGAGGTTGTGATTGAAGAAAAAGGCATCGACGAAGCAAAAGCAATGGGTGCGATGGCTTTATTCGGCGAAAAATATGGTGATGTAGTACGCGTTGTTTCGATTGGTGATTATTCTATTGAGCTTTGTGGTGGTTTACACGTTAAGCGTTCTTCAGAAATCGGCTTCTTTAAAATCGTTTCTGAAGGTGGTATTGGCGCCGGAACGCGTCGTCTTGAAGCTGTAACGGGGAAAGTTGCCTATGAAGCTGTAAAAGAAGAGGAAGCATACTTAAACGAAGCTGCCGCACTTTTAAAAGCAAATCCAAAAGATATTGTGACGAAGGTGCAGTCATTACAAGCAGATTATAAAGAATTACAACGTGAAAACGAAGGGTTGTCACAAAAAATTGCTAATGCACAAGCTGGCGCAATTGTGGATGCAGCGCAAACGATTGGCGATGTGACTGTGCTTTCTACTAAAGTGGAAGCAAAAGATAATAATCAGCTACGCCAAATGATGGATGATTTAAAAGGCAAGATGGAAAAATCAATCATCGTATTAGGTGCAGTTGACGGCGATAAAGTAATGCTTTGCGCGGGTGTTACAAAAGATTTAGTTGGTGGCAATTATCATGCTGGTAATATTGTGAAAATGGTAGCTGAAGCTTGTGGCGGTAAAGGTGGCGGTCGTCCAGATATGGCGATGGCTGGAGCTAAAGAAGCTGCAAAACTTGAAGAAGCGCTAGTTTCTGTGTATGATTACGTTAAATCCATTTAATTAACACGCCATATCGGTTATAATAGTAGAAATTGGAGATGATTACTTTACATGTAGCTCATCTCCTTATTTCTGAAAGCGAGGTGCTGGGCATGAGTTCATTTGATCAAACGATGAAATTTAGTTTTCCAGAAGAATCCATGGAACAGGAAGTTAAGCAGGTAATGTTGAAGGTGCATTCTTCATTAGAGGAAAAAGGGTATAACCCCATCAATCAGATTGTCGGTTATTTACTTTCTGGTGATCCGGCATACATTCCTCGCCATCAGGATGCTCGAAATTTAATCCGTAAGCTTGAACGAGACGAAATTTTAGAAGAGCTTGTCAAATTTTATATCAAAAAGAATAACGAGGCGTAAAAATGAGAATTATGGGATTAGACGTTGGGTCTAAAACAGTTGGTGTCGCGATAAGCGATGCATTAGGCTGGACGGCTCAAGGTATTGAAACCGTAAAAATTGATGAAGCGAATGGCGAATTCGGAATGGCCCGTATCGCCGAGCTAGTGAAGGAATATGAAGTAACAGAGTTTGTTGTTGGATTCCCGAAAAACATGAATAATACGGTTGGACCGCGTGGTGAAGCATCTGAGAGCTATAAAAAGCTTTTAGAAGAAATATTTTCACTCCCAGTTAAGCTTTGGGACGAACGTTTAACGACGATGGCAGCCGAGCGCATGCTAATCGAAGCAGACGTAAGTCGTAAAAAGCGTAAGCAAGTCATTGATAAAATGGCAGCTGTGATGATTTTACAAGGCTATCTAGATAGCAAAAACTAATATGAGGTGACTAGAAATGACACAAGAACAAAACAATGAAGAGCAACACGTACAACATATTACTGTAATTGATGAAGGTGGAAACGAGCAACTTTGCGAAGTGATTCACGTTCATGAATCAGAAGAATTCAGTAAATCATATGTATTTTATACAATGGTAGGCGCTGATGAAGACGAAGACGGTTCTGTTGAAATTTTCGTATCTTCATTCGTACCTTCAGAAAACGGTGAAGATGGCGAATTAACACCGATTGAAACTGAAGCTGAATGGAATATGGTAGAAGAAGTATTAAATGCTTTAGAAGATGAGTACGAAGACGAAGAATAGTCACTTCTAATTGTAAACTATGAACAAGGCTGGCAATCTGCTTTCCTTGTTCTTTTTTTATTTAGTAGAACATAACGAAAAGATATTAAACGAAGTAAGACGAATATATGGAGGTTTTCTTATGAACGAAGAAATTCAAGAATTTACGATTATAGGTGAAGATGGTAAAGAGCAACTTTGTCGCGTAGTGTTTACATTTGACGCAGAGGACAAGTCCTATGTACTTTTTTCACTAATTGATGATGCAGGTAATGAAATCCCAGGAGACATTTCTGCAATGACGTTCGATTACGATGATAATAACGGTGACATGACAAACTTACAGCCGGTAGAAACAGACACAGAGTGGGAAATGATAAATGAAGTTGTATTGACGTTATTGCATGAGTTTGAAGAAGAGCCACAGCATATCACAGTTACAAATGAAGAGGGCGATGATCAAGTATGTGAGGTCATTCATACATTTACTTCTGAAGAATTTGAGAAATCTTATGTTTTATATGTGCCAGTAAATGAGGAACCGATAGAAAATCGCGATATTTTCGCTTCAGAATATCAACTTGGTGTTGATGGTGAAATTGATGCGCTTTTACCAATTGAAACAGACGAAGAATGGGCATTTGTAGAAAATGTTTTGAATGAATTACCTTAACTGAAAAAATGGATTTGGATGCGGCAAAACGACCAACTACTCAATCTGAGCGTTTAACTTTTTTTGTGAATATTTATTTGAAATCTCCTTTACACATGAGAATGTGTGGGGAGGTTTTTTAAGTTGCATTGGCATATAACGATCATACGGCGGAGGGAGCAGAAATTGTCGTTATTTTTGTCTCGCCAAAATAGAAATATCTCATATTAATTATAGGGCATTGCCAAAACATGCACTTGACTTAAAAGAAACCTACCAAATGTAAGCATATGGAACGAAAGGTGGCGACTCCTGCGGGATTAGCGAGACAGACGAGACCCCGCACATAGCGTAGCGGAGGAGGAGGCTCGTCGCTCGCCCCGCGGAAAGCGTCCGCCTGTAGTGGAATGTGCTGTCAAGTACAGATTAAGGTGTAGAGCCTTAATTATTCAGTATTATACGTCATGAAAAGAGCAAAAGAAGTGGATTTTTCTTAAAATTTCTATTTCTGTTTGTCTCAAATGTTGATTTCTAGTATGATATTGTGTAGTGATAGGGGGGAAACCCGTGATAAACGGTTCTAAAAAAGAAGAGATGTTCAAAAAGATGGAAGAAAAGAAAACAGAGGTAAAAACAGTGAGAAAAATTGTAGCAATTATTGCAGCTGTCTTTTTATTAATAACAGGTCTTGTTGGTATAGTGGGCTATAGCTATGTGAAAAGTTCATTGAAACCTATAGATCCAGATTCAACTAAATCGATTGCTGTTGAAGTACCAATCGGTTCTAGTTTAAACTCTATATCAGACATTCTAGAAAAAAAGGAAATCATAAAGAGTGCTAAAGTGTTTAAATATTATGCGAAATTCAACAATGAATCTCAATTTCAGGCTGGTAAATATGATTTAACGCAGGCTATGACTTTGGACGAAATTATCGAAAGTTTAAAATCAGGTAAAGTATACCGTGAGCCAGTATTTACAATGACTGTCCCTGAAGGATTAACAATGGAACAAATCGGTGGAATCGTTGAAAAGAAAACGCCGTATACGAAGGACGAGTTCATGGCACTTGTGACGAATAAAGAATTCATTCAAAATATGATGGCATCCTATCCAGATTTAATAACAGATGCTGTTCTAAATGAAAATGTTCGGTATGCATTAGAAGGCTATTTATATCCAGCAACGTATTCCTATTTTGAGGAAAAGCCTTCCTTAGAATCGATTGTAGAAGAAATGGTCGCATCGATGAATACAGTCGTTCAAAATTATAGTGATTTAATGACGGAAAAGAAAATGACTGCACATGAATTATTAACATTCGCATCTTTACTAGAAGAAGAGGCAACTGCGCAAACGGATCGTGAAACAATTGCGAGTGTGTTTTATAATCGCATAGCGAAGGACATGCCACTACAAACGGATCCAACTGTCCTTTACGCACTTGGATCGCATAAAGACCGCGTATTATATGCAGATTTAGAAGTGAAAAATCCATATAACACATATCAAAATAAAGGATTACCACCTGGACCAATCGCTGGCGCAGGAAAAGCATCTGTTGAAGCGGCGTTAAATCCAAGTAAAACAGAGTACTTCTATTTCTTAGCAGATAAACAAGGTGTCAATCACTTCTCTAAAGAATATGATGAGCACTTACAAAAGGTAGAAAAGTATTTACGCAAAGCAGAGTAGTCTCATTTGAAAGTTGAGAAATAGATGAGATCCCTCGAAACAAACGATACTATAACTAATACAAAGCACAGTAGAAGGAAAGAAAAATAGCTTTCCTTCTATTTTCATGCTATTATAAGTTGTGATTTTTATTATGATTAAATTAGTCTAGCGGATCATTGTGGAGAAATTATACTTGGTGGCAATTGACATTGTATTGTAGGTGGCAAAGCTGCTGACCTAATACAGTTACAAATTGCTTATTTTTGTATTGTGAAGTACCAAGACATTACGTTTGGTCTTTTTCTTTTTGTCAATTAAATGTATGGATGATGAACAGCACGGAGAACTCCGCTGCTTTTTCAATGATTATGCTAAAACGCCATTTCCATGAAGGCAAGAGCCTACAGCATGGAAGTGTTTTTTTGTAAATGACGTGAAGAAATGTGTTTTAGCAATTTATTTTTGAGGTGGGCTTGTAATGGAATTATCAGATGCATATATTCAGACGTTCATTCAACCACGAAATGACTTGTTACTAGAAATGGAAGCTTATGCGAAAGAGCATCATGTACCGATTATGCAATTAGCAGCGATTGACGTGTTGAATCAGTTGTTGCGCATACAAAATCCGAAAAAGATTTTAGAAATTGGTACAGCAATTGGCTACTCTGCTATGAGAATGGCTGAAGCACTTCCTGAAAGTCAGATTGTGACAATTGAGCGCGATATAGAGCGTGTAGCGCGTGCAAAAGAATTTATCGCGCGTTCGGCAGTTTCGCAGCAAATTACGGTCATTGAAGGCGATGCGCTAGAAGTAAATGATATAGCGATTAACACTTCGTTTGATGCGGTATTTATTGATGCAGCGAAAGGGCAATACCAAAGATTTTTTGAAAAATATGCACCACTTGTCAAATCGGGTGGCGTACTATATATCGATAATATGTATATGCACGGGTTATCTGACTTAGAGTTAAAGGATGTGCCACGTCGTAAACGTACAATGATTCGCAATTTAAAAAACTTCACGGATTGGATTATGGCGCATCCGGAGTATACGAGTGCGTTTTTACCAGTAGGTGACGGCTTATTATTATGTTTGAAGAGGTGACTAGTATGAAAAAACCTGAATTGCTTGTAACGCCGCAATCAGTAGACCATGTCAAGGCACTATTAGCTGCAGGGGCAGATGCATTTGTTATTGGTGAGCAACAATTTGGACTTCGTTTAGCAGGGGAATTTACTGTAAATGAGGTTGAAGAAGCTACAAATTTAATTCATGCAGCAAAGAAGAAAGTTTATGTAGCTGTAAATGCTTTATTCCACAATGATCGTATAGATGCTTTAGGTGACTACTTAAATGAAATGCAACGAATTGGTGTGGATGGCTTAGTGTATGGCGATCCAGCAGTCATTGTTTTATGTCGTGAACAAGAAGTAAGGATTCCATTACATTGGAATCCTGAAACAACAGCGACGAACTGGTTTACTGCAAATTATTGGGGGAAACGTGGTGCAAACCGTGCTGTCCTTGCTCGTGAACTTTCATTGGATGAAGTGCTAGAAATTAAAGAGCACGCAGAAGTTGCCATTGAAGTACAAGTTCATGGAATGACTTGTATGTTCCAATCAAAACGCCCATTACTTGGCCATTATTACTTATACCAAGATAAAGCGATGGAAATTGAAAATCGTAAAGAAAACCGCAATATGTTCCTTCATGATGATGAACGGAATAATAAATATCCAATTTTCGAAGATGCCAATGGTACACATATTTTCAGTCCGAATGATATGTGCATTATCGACGAACTTGGTGAGTTATTTGAAGCGGGCATTGATGCGCTTAAAATTGAGAGTATCCTTCAAACAGCTGCGTATGCAGTAACGGTTACAGAAGCTTATCGCCAAGCAATCGATACGTATTTCGATGAATCTGAAGATGCGTATGATGATATAAAAGATGATTTACTAGCAAAAATTGAAGAAGTGCAACCTGCAATTCGTCCATTAGACACAGGGTTTATCTTCAAAGAAACAGTTTATTAAGGAGGTGTCTAGCAAATGGCATTAGCATTAGTTCAAAATGACAAAATACGAGAAATTGTAGATGGCAAACGCGTTATTACAAAAAAACCGGAGCTGCTAGCACCTGCTGGGAGTCTTGAAAAATTAAAAGTAGCTGTCCATTACGGCGCTGATGCAGTATTTATCGGTGGGCGTGAATTCGGTCTTCGTTCAAATGCAGATAACTTTTCAATCGATGAAATGCGTGAAGGTGTTGAATTTGCGAACAAATACGGAGCAAAAATATATGTAACGACTAATATTTTTGCTCATAACGAAAATATGGACGGTTTAGAGCAGTACTTACAAGATATTGAATCAGCTGGTGTAACAGGAATCATTGTTGCGGATCCATTAATTATCGAAACTTGTCGTACAGCAGCACCTAAGCTTGAAATTCACCTTTCAACACAGCAATCTCTATCTAACTGGAAGGCTGTGCAATATTGGAAAGAAGAAGGCTTACACCGTGTCGTGCTTGCTCGTGAGGTTGGCGGAGAAGAAATGCAATTGATGAAGGAAAATGTCGATATCGAAATCGAAGCGTTCGTTCATGGTGCAATGTGTATCGCCTATTCTGGTCGCTGTGTACTGTCGAATCATATGACTGCGCGTGACTCGAATCGTGGTGGTTGCTGCCAATCTTGCCGTTGGGACTATGATTTATATGAAGTAGAAGATGGCAAAGAAAAAGCACTTTATGATGAAAACGATGCAGCATTTGCGATGAGCCCGAAAGATTTAAAATTAATCGAAGCGATTCCACATATGATTGAACTTGGTATTGACTCATTAAAAGTGGAAGGTCGCATGAAATCAATTCACTATGTAGCAACGGTAATGTCTGTTTACCGGAAAGTGATTGATGCATACTGTGCTGACCCAGACAATTTCAAAATTAAGCGTGAATGGCTTGAAGAGTTAGATAAATGCGCGAACCGTGATGCCGCAGAGGCGTTCTTCCACGATGCACCAGGACATGAAGAGCAAATGTTTGGTGTACATGGTCGTAAAACAACGTATGAGTTTGCAGGACTTATTTTAGCGCATGACCCTGAAACAAAGATTGTTACAATGCAACAACGTAACTATTTCAAGCCAGGAGACGAAGTAGAATTTTTCGGTCCTGAAATTGAAAACTTCAGTTTAACAATGGGAGAAATTTGGGATGAAGACGGTAATGCACTTGATGCGGCCCGACATCCATTGCAAATTGTTAAATTCAAGTGTGAAACACCATTACAACCTCACAATATGATGCGAAAGGGGAATAACTAAATGGTGCAAAAGCGTCCAGTTATAATCGGAATTGCTGGTGGATCATGCTCAGGTAAAACGAGTGTGACACATGCCATTTACGAGGTTTTCCGTGATCACTCAGTTGTTGTTATAGAACAAGATTTTTACTATAAAAATCAAAGCCATATTACATTCGAGGAACGTTTAGCAACAAACTACGATCATCCACTTGCGTTCGATACAGATTTACTAATAGAACATGTGCATGCACTATTAGATCGCCAAGCTATTGATAAGCCTGTCTATGATTATGTACAGCATACGCGCTCGGAGGAAATCGTTCATATTGAACCTGTCGATGTCATTATTTTAGAGGGCATTTTAGTGCTAGAAGATGAAAGATTACGTAATTTAATGGACATTAAGTTGTTTGTAGATACAGATTCGGATTTACGCATTATTAGACGTATTATGCGCGATATTAAAGATCGTGGTCGTACGACGGATTCGGTGATCGAACAATATTTATCAGTAGTCCGCCCGATGCATAATCTATACATCGAACCGACTAAACGTTATGCAGATATTATAATTCCTGAAGGTGGAGAAAATGAAGTTGCGATTGATTTAATCGTCACGAAAATTAAAACTATTCTTGAAACTAATGACGTATTGTAATATGATATAGTGGTATTTACAATATTTTCATGTTATCAAGTGCATGGTTTTCATAAAGCATGCAAATTATTTTGTCAGCGATTATCAATGAAAATGCTATGAAAATAATAAAATTCGATTAATAATACTGTTGGTTTTGTAACTAATGAAAATTAGTGTCAAAGGAAATTAGTATTTTAATCGAGTTTTATGTATTTATACTGATAAATTATTTATCAGCTTCATAAGGTAGTGTATGAACAAAAAACATGAGTACAAATTTAAAGTGATGAATTAAGGAGTGAGTTACATTGTCAAATGAAAAACAGTACCCAATGACAGCTGCGGGGAAGTTGAAACTCGAGGAAGAATTAGAAAAATTAGAAACAGAAACACGAAAAGAAATTGTAGAGCGTATTAAAATTGCACGTGATTTCGGAGATCTTTCGGAAAACGCTGAATACGATGCTGCTAAAGAAGAACAAGCCTTCCTAGAGGGACGTATTTCTACTTTAAAATCAATGATTCGCAACGCGTTTATCATTACTGAGGACGAGACTGACAATAGTGTAGTATCACTTGGTAAAACGGTTACATTTGTTGAGCTAATCAATGACAAGCCTTCTTCAGATGAAGAGTCTTATACAATCGTTGGTTCTGCTGAAGCGGATCCTATGGAATTCCGTATTTCAAATGAATCACCAATTGCAAAAGGATTGCTTGGAAACACTGTTGACGATGAAGTTACTATTCAAACACCAGCTGGTGAAATGAAAGTGAAGATTGTTTCAATTAAATAATCGATATGAATTGCTGATACGCTAAAACACTCAAAACTTCCAAGTGCCAGTAAACTTAGAGGTTGTCTCCTCTAGGGCGGCATTTTTGGAGATGTAATTGTTTTAGCTAAATCGTTTCATTTCTTTAACAAAGTACAAAACAGCTAACTGCCTTTGCGAAGAGAGTTAGCTGTTTTTATTATGCTTTTACAATGGGAATTGATAAAATATTATCGAGAGGGGGCTGTTTAACATGAATGAAGAAAACAACAATGAGCGTCGGACAAGAAGTAATCGGAATCACTTACCAACTAAAAGCAAGAAACAGGACCGCTTACTAAATTATTTGATTGCCCTCGTTTGCGTTTTAATCGTCGTAACTGCCGCTTACATTTTTTTGGGGCAAGATGATGTAGACAACAAAGTAGATGATACACCTAAGGCATCTTTAGAAGAGGATCAGGAGCCTGTGGGTGGAAAAGAAACGAATAAGCCAAGTGATGATGAAAAAGACGATATAGTGGATGCAGAGGAGCCTACAGACGTTGAAGATGAACTGGATTCATCCCACCAAGCAATAGTGGAAAAACCTTCAGATGATCCAGCTGTAGATTCGGTCATCATAAATCCAAATTGGCAGCCGACACCAACAAGTCAAACGGGTGC
>JAVWKG010000072.1:13465-14814 GCA_036638655.1 Lysinibacillus sp.
AAAACTCCGTTGACTGGAAAGAAAAAATAACGACAATTGCAAATGCTGCAGGATTGGTTGAAGACAATATTATCATCTGGTCAGTGAGAAATAATGGCAGTGCTAATACAGCGATTGGTACGATTTCTACAAAAGACAAAACGGAGAAATTTAGAGTGAGTATTGAGTGGATAGATGGTGAAGGATGGTTGCCAATTCAAGTAGAGAAACTGAATAGTTTATAAGGTGACTATTGACTAATAGCGCGTATTTGATTATTTTAGAAGAGCTGTACTAATGAACGAACTAGAGAGGAAGTTATATATGAAAATCGCAGTAATAGGTGCAATGGAGGAAGAAGTAGAATATTTACGTGCTTCCCTTACAGACACACAAACAACAACAATTGCAGGTAGTGAATATACAACAGGTACATTTGAAGGAAAAGATGTAGTTCTTTTAAAAAGTGGTATCGGTAAAGTAAATGCAGCCATGTCTACAACGATTTTATTGCATGAATTTAAGCCGGATGTTGTTATTAACACAGGATCTGCAGGTGGATACGATGCAGCGCTAGAAGTGGGTGCAGTTGTTATTTCCGATGAAGTGCGACATCATGACGTAGATGTTACAATTTTCGGCTATGAAATCGGTCAAATGGCAGGCATGCCAGCTGCTTATAAGTCAGACGCGAAGCTAATGCAAATTGCTGAGGAAGCAGTTAAAGAAGTCGGTGAGCATCAATACGGTATCGGTTTAATTTGTTCTGGTGACGCCTTTATGAATGACCCGGTGCGTGTAGAAACAGTGCGTGGTCATTTCCCGCAGATGAAAGCAGTAGAAATGGAAGCGGCAGCTGTGGCGCAAGTGTGCCATCAATTCGGTACGCCTTTCGTTGTCATTCGTGCGCTTTCTGACATTGCCGGTAAAGAATCGAATATTAGTTTTGATGAATTTTTACCAGTCGCTGCTAAACATTCTACACAAATCGTTTTAAAAGCCATTTCTAAACTATAATTGGTCACGTAACTGTCATGGAACCGTTGTTAAGTGTGAGGAAAATCACAGTGTTTTTCTTATGTGAATGCTAAACTAAAGTTAAGTAAATTCGATTCACTTTTCTGATGGGAGGCAATTCTGATGTTACTTATAACTGCAGGTGTTGTAATCGTCACGGCGATTTTAGTGTTATTAATTTCAGCTGAACTCAGTGAAGAAATTCATTAATACTTATGTATAAAGCTCCTTTATGGCATACCCGCCATGGAGGAGCTTTTTTAAAGTTGAAAAATAGCTCTACACCATAATCTGTACTTGACAGCACATTCCACTACAGACGGACGCTTTCCGCGGGGCGAGCGACGAGCCTC
>JAVWKG010000073.1:0-14492 GCA_036638655.1 Lysinibacillus sp.
AATTTGTTCAAGCTGTGATTTGGAATTTTGTTGTTGAAAAAAGCCCATAATTAGTACAAGTAATACGATCAAACCAAATGATAGTATACTTTTCAATTTAATAGTCACCAAAAACACTCCTAGTAATGTTATATATTACCTAAACTTTACATGCTTTCCCTTGAAAATGAAAGCGACAATCTTGTGTCGATTGTTGTCAAATGATTACATTCGTTTCAAAATGAAGCGACTAAAAAATGAGGCAAGCACTTGCTGAAACAGCATACCAAAAACAACTGGCATAACGGTTTTCGCCGGGAAATAGGTCGTTGCTATGACAACGCCAACAGCAATATTGCGCATGCCCCCTGTGAAAACGAATGTCGTAACAATAGCCATTTCCGTCCAAATGAAACGTCCAACGATTAAGCAAATCGCATAACCTGACACTGCAAGTAAAAATACAACGACTATGACACTAACAAGTTCCCACGTAATACTTTTCACATAAGGTGCAATAGCACTACTATTAATCATCACAATACAAAATAAACTGAGTTTCGAAAAAGGAGCTAATTTTTTCCCAAGTGTTTCCTGAATATTCCCCTTTGTTAGTTCATTTAGCAGTATGCCTGCAATTGATGGCAAAACAATCATCCAAAGCAAATCAAATACAAGTGAAGCCGTATCAATCTCGATCGTTTGCCCAACGACAATATGTAATAAAGCAGGAATAACAAATGGTGATAACAACGTATCAATTAAAATAATCGACAAGCACAGCGCAAGATGCCCCTTGCAAATACTCACCCAAATAAAACTCGTAACCCCCGTTGGTAATGCTACGGCCAAGACAAAACCAATCGTCAGCAAATGATCATTAAAAATGACTGTTGAGATAAAATAAGCCCAAAGCGGCATTAAAATATGTAAAAATGCAATCGTAATTAAAATCGCTCCTGGATATTGCTTAAGGGTTTTGATTCCCTTTAAATTCATGCTCAAGCTACCCGAAAATGTCATAAAGGCAAACAGCCATGGAACGATAAATAACAGCTGGCTACCGATTCCTTCAAGCATTACTCCCATCACTAAACTAAGAGGCGTGAAAATAGGCATCAATTTTTGAAGGTGTTTATCCAAACTATCCAACAATGTCATTTCCTTCTTTCTTTATAAAATACCCTACATTCACTATATACCTATTTTGAGTATTCTTTTAGTGGTAATGAAAATTAATTACAGATTTATTAGTTGGTATAGTCGATTTATCCACTATATAATTTGCAGTTTCTTACAATATCCTGCAAACTTAATAGAAACGTATGAGAGAGGAAGAATGCTGTTGAAACAATTCGTATGTATTTTATTACTATCAGTGGTTGTTATGGTGAGTGGCTATGAAGTAGAAGCCGCTAGTTTTAAAGATGTGTCTAAGGATCATTATGCCTATGATGCCATCATGTGGGCAAAAGAATATGAGATTATTGATGGCTATGCGAATGGGACATTCAAGCCAAATGTTACAATTACCGAGCAACAATTTGCGAAGTTACTTGCCAATTATTATGAACTAGAAACACCAGATGATGAACTGAAGAAACAGACTACTGCTGCAAACTGGTCCGATTCATTTTATAATCAGCTTGCAAGCTATGGCGTTCCTCTCAATGGTTATTTTGACAACAAAATCCGAACAGCAGCCGTAAAACGTGGTGTCGTAGCGCAAGCAATCACTCATTTGACTGAGGGCAAGCGTGGATTAAATGACTCCATTCAATTTTTACTTGACTACCACATTTCAACAGGTCAAAACCCTCAGTACGAAAATCGTGATTTGCAGAAATTTTTCGGTGCATCTAATCATATGACACGTGCGCAAGTTGTGACATTTCTATTCAACATGGATTCACGAAATTTTTATGATATCTCAGAAGATGCAGATGCCATCCATCAAAACTGGAACAACGCCTCTTTAAATATGCGTGCAAATAATGGACAAAGTCAGTTGGATAAAACAATGCAACTATCAGTGGTGGAAAAAAGTGCGTGGGCTGGTACTTACAGCTATTACTACAAATGGGGTAAGGAATCGACTGATTTTAATCGTCGTGATGTCATCATTTCTAATGCCTCTAGTAAAACCTTCAACATCTCTATGACGACAAATGATGGTTTAGCAATTGGTAGCGTGGAAGGTACAGCGGCAATTACATCGAGTACAAAGGCTGTGATGAATAAATCATCAAACGGCAACCGCTGCGTACTGGAATTCAACCAGCTAAATAATGCGCTCAAAGTAACCGAGGTAGATTGCAGAGCAGAGCGTAGTGAAGACACGAATTTTTCTGGGACATTGAAGAAGCAATGAGGAATCAGAAATAAGATGATTGTATTCGCCCCTTTCCACGCCAATCATAAATTGATGTTCCTTTATAGAACATCAATTTATGAAATTCACACTATTAAATCAATTAATCCTCTTTTTTTCCTACGATTCCATAAAAGAAAAGCTTTGTCAGATCTTCTGCTATCGGTAAAACATTTTTTGCAACATCTTGTCGTTGCAAAAAATCATTAAACATTTGTATATAGATTAATATCGCTTCATCTGACACATTTGGATCTACAATTCCCTGTTCTTTTCCTTCGTTAAAAAACGCGATCATCCGTGGAATGCCTTCGTTTATATACAATTCTTCAATATAGCTTTTTCCGTCTGAATAATCTTTCATCAAATATTGAAAAAACTCATCGTGAATATGCTTGGAATATTTACTTTCATTAAAAATCATTTTCTGTAATTTATCTTTAAATGGAAGGTCACTATCAAATAGTTCCCTTTGCTCGTCCCATGTTTGATCCACATAAAATTTCAATACCTCCTGGATTAAATTATCCTTACTCTCGAAATAATTAAAAATCGTCACTTGAGATACATTTGCCTTCTCAGCAATTTGAGCAACTGATACTTTTTGAACGCCGGACTCCATAAATAAAGTCAATGCAGCTTGTAGAATGGCATCTTTCTTTTGTTCTCTACGTCGTTGAAATCCATTCATTTTCTTCACCTCATTCATTAGTTTACTGAAAGATATGAATTATAACAATACAAATAGTTCATAAACTATTGCAAAGGATGTCACTTTCCACTATTATGAACTTTAACAACCAAGATAATTCAAAACTTTTTCATTTTATTATAAATGGGGGTTATATGATGATCGTATTAAACACAACGAACTTAACAAAAAAGTTTGGTAGTTTCACCGCTTTAGATGGCGTCAATATGGAGTTGAAAAAAGGTGAAGTATTTGGTTTCATTGGTCCAAATGGTGCTGGAAAATCAACCGCAATTCGTGTGTTGCTCGGTATATTAAAGGCGTCAGAAGGTGAAGTGAAGATTTTTGGCCTGGATGCATGGCATGATGCTGTTGAAATTCATAAACGCATCGCTTATGTACCAGGAGATGTGAATTTATGGCCAAACCTAACCGGTGGTGAAGTCATTGATTTATTTATGAAATTGCGCGGTACGACTAATAAAAACCGACGAGAAGAACTTATTAAAAAGTTCGACCTTGACCCAACTAAAAAATGCCGAGCGTATTCAAAGGGAAACCGTCAAAAAGTAGCATTAATCGCCGCTTTTTCGTCTGATGCAGACTTGTATATATTAGATGAACCGACGTCGGGGCTTGATCCGTTAATGGAACTGACTTTTCAGGAATGTGTAATGGATGCAAAAAAAGCAGGAAAAACTGTCTTGCTTTCCAGTCATATTTTATCGGAAGTGGAAAAATTGTGTGACCGAGTTGGCATTATTCGACAAGGAAAGATTATCGAAACAGGTTCTTTAGATGAGTTACGCCATTTAACACGCACAAATCTTCTTGTCGAAACAAAACAATCTATTACTTCCCTAATAGATATTAAAGGTGTCTATAATATCCAAAAGCAAGGTCAAGTACTTTCGTTCCAAGCTGATACGGACGCATTGGATACTGTCATAAAGCATATTAGTCAATTTGGAATTGTAAGATTAGAAAGTGCACCACCCACTTTGGAGGATTTATTTATGCGCCATTATGAAGGAACTCTTGAGGAAACAAATGGAGCAGGAGGTGTTTCTTAATGGCGAAGCATTTATACACAAATACATGGAGATTATCCAGCTTAATCGTAAAAAGAGACCGTATTCGTATGCCAATTTGGTTATTATCCTTGTCGGTTCTCACATTCGCTGTTGCCCTTTCCTTTTCAGAACTTTATGCAACCGAGCAAGATCGGCAGGCAATTGCTGAAACGATGAAAAATCCGTCTATGACTGCGATGGTGGGGCCAGGATATGGCTTAGAAAATTACACAGCTGGGGCTATGATGGCACATCAAATGCTGCTTTTCACAGCTGTAGCTGTTGCGATTATGAGTATTTTACTCATAGCTCGCCATACAAGGGCAGATGAAGAAGATGGACATATCGAAATGATTCGTTCGTTACCAACAGGCAGACTGTCTACTTTACAAGCTGCAATTGTCGTAATATTCGGCGCAAATATCGTGTTAGCACTCATTATTGGTCTTGGATTATCTGTTTTAAATATCGAAAGTATGAGCTTAGAAGGTTCACTAATCTATGGCGCAGCTTTAGGTGCAACAGGGCTTTTTTTCACAGCACTGACAGCAGTATTTGCACAGCTTTCAGAAAGTTCCCGAGGTACAATCGGTTTATCATTTGGCGCGTTGATTCTCGCCTATCTCATACGTGCCGTTGGGGATGTTGGAAATGAAACACTCTCTTGGTTCTCGCCCCTTGGTTGGATAGTAGGCTCACAAGCTTTCGTGAATAATTACTGGTGGCCTATTATGCTAACAGTTGGAATAGCCCTAATTCTTGCCCTACTCGCACTCTATTTGAATGCATCCCGTGACCTTGGATCGGGCTTTATACCCGCTAAACCTGGGAGAGAACATGCATCAACCTTTTTGCAAAGTCCGTTTGGTTTATCGTTAACACTTCAGCGCACTGGATTAATTGCATGGGCAATCGGTATATTTATACTCGGTGCCTCCTATGGTTCGGTTTTAGGCGATTTAGAGTCCTTTATTAAAGATATAGATATGATGGGAGAGCTCTTAGCGCCAGTTGAAGGCTTTTCATTGACGGAACAATTTATTACGATGATCATGTCCATTATGGCAATGATTTGTACAATTCCAGCTATTATGGCCATGCTCAAAGTTATAGGAGAAGAGAAGCAGAAAAGAACGGAGCATTTACTCAGTCGTGCAGTATCCCGTACCCGCTTAATGGCTAGCTCATTAACTATTTCTATTATTACTAGTTTTGTCATGCTATCATTATCTGCAATCGGCCTTTGGTCAGCCAGTATTTTCGTGATGGAAGACGCCATGTCTTTTGGCACGCTTTATAGTAGCGCAATCATTTATGTGCCCGCAATGTGGATTATGATTGGATTTGCCGTGTTACTTATCGGCTTTATGCCAAAAGCGACGAGCTTTATTTGGTTATACTTGATCTATTCTTTCATCGTTGTTTACTTAGGAGGTCTACTTAAATTTCCAGAATGGATGAGTAATCTATCTCCTTACGGTCACACTCCGCAACTTCCTGTGGAAAAGATGAATTTAATGACATTATTCGTACTAATGACTTTTGCAATTGTCCTCATGATTATCGGCTTTATTGGATATAATCGGCGTGATATTGAAGGTTAATTCGCAAAAGATGAACAGATTTTAGTGCAAGCGACATTTTAAATTTAAAAAACGACCTACTAGCCAAATAGCTTTTAGGTCGTTTTCATCTTCATAAAGACCCTTTTTTATATTCTAACTCCTTATCATAGCCATCGTCCCTACTTTTTCGTGATTTGACATCTCTTATATGTCTTCACATACAGAAGCCATTCTTTCACGATTCATTGTTACTTTTCCCTCCCTCACCATATTGAATGATTTTTCAGAAAAATATGAAATGATAGTCTTCTCAGTTATTCGTAATGTATTGCTATAATAATTCGTTGAACAACATGAATATACAGAATGAAGGTATTTAATATGAAGCAAGCATTTTTAATGAGATGTCTCTTTTTCTTTGGCGGTATTATCGTTTTATCCTTTGGTGTTACATTAACGATTAAAGGGCAAGTTTTCGGCGTTGGCTCTTGGGATGTTTTACATATTGGACTGGCCAAATCAATTGGCTTAACGATTGGCACTTGGTCCATCCTTATTGGCATTGCCATTTTAGCATTTGATATGATGGTAACGAAAAAATGGCCACTTCCTGGTACATTTATAGATATGTTTTTAACTGGGATTTTTATCGATATTTTCAACTACTCTCTCCCTGAGATTGATGGCTTTTGGATGCAGTTAGTTGCTTATATTACTGGACTCATTTTACTTGGTTGGGGCTGTGGTATGTATATGGTAGCCAATTTAGGTGTTGGTCCACGTGATCGATTAATGCTACTTTTCATACACAAACTCGGGTGGAGTGTGAACCGCTCACGTACATCAATTGAAGTAACGGTAGCCGTACTTGGATTTTTACTTGGGGGACCAGTCGGCTTAGGAACAGTGCTGATGGCATTCGGACTTGGCCCAATTGTGCAATATGCACTTACTGCCAATGATCGATTATTTACAAAATGGACTGGCGTGAAAAGTGCTGTCATATAAGAGGAAGACAATGCTATCTACGCATTGTCTTTTTTTTCGCAAATATACAGTTGCAATGTACAGTCCAACTATATATAATCGAACTATACAGTTGAACTGAGGAGTGACGATTTGAGAAAGCATAAGCTTCTACCATTATCTGAAACAATGCATTATATATTACTCGCCTTACGTGAGCCACTTCATGGGTATGCCATTATGCAAAAAATTGAGTATATGAGTGATGGAAACGTACGTATTGCAGCAGGGACGTTATATGGTGCTATTGAAAATTTGCTGAAATATGACTGGATCATGCCTGTCGAATCTGATGACCCACGTAGAAAAGTTTACACAACGACAGAGGCCGGACTTGCAATTCTCGCTTCTGAGAAGCAAAGACTACAACATATCTTATCCGTATATGAGGGGGAAATTTTATGAAGAAGTTCAAACTTTTTGTAGATATTATTAAAGAAGAACAATGGCTGAATACTATGCTGCAAAAAGGATGGCTTTGTGTGAAGGTGAATAGTCTTGGCCTATACACATTTGAAAAAACAGATAACATTTATCAAATCATTCGTATTGATTTTCAAACCAATCAAAATAAGACCGCTTTTATAGATTATAAACAACTTTATCTCGATTTTGGTTGGCATCATTTAAAGGGAAATCGTTTTACAGGCCTTCATTACTGGCGCAAAGAAAAGAATGGACAGGATGAGCTATTTTCAGATACAGAATCTAAAATTGCAAGCTTAAAAAAAGTAGCGAATTACACATCTGCTTCAGCGATTACTTTCCTAGCCTTTACCGTTATACTTTATGCAAATAATAGTACTCCTTCATTTTTCAATATTACTGATGCTTATTTCACACCGGGACTTTGGGATAAAACAGGATGGAAATTTTGGTTTTCCTTTTTATTTGAGACACCTTTTGCTTTAGGTCGCTTTTTAGGACCATGGTTCGTTATCATTACGGGCACAATGTACCTACTAGTCTATGCTCGATATAAAAAAGCAGTTAAAAATTTGTCATTATAAATTGGTTATGGAGGAGGGATTATATGCTATTGCAGAAAGGCGTAACAGGTCATTTTTATGTTGAAACACCCCAGTTGGATATCGAAACATTTAAAAAGTGGGCCTATCAAACGATTACTGCACAAGGTGGGAAAGTACTTAGCTTTAAGGTAAATGACTATCCACGTAATTTTTTTACTGTGCAAATGGATTTCAAAGATGAAGTGATCTTTCTTTTGCTTAATGCATATTATCCCTTTTTAGCTTTCGCTTCTTCAATCGATGATGCAATTATCATTTTCAGAGACCCTCCAATACACTTTTTGGTCTTTGATACTTTTTATGAAGTTGTTTCTTTTGCAGAATTATCTTGGCCCATCAACCCGAAATCTCTATTAGTTGAACATGATTTAACGAAGGCAGAGTTACGCTACGTTCGCTATTTCCAACCTAAAACAGTAGGTGGAATTCTCTTTAACTGCTGGGATTAATGACCTACAAAAACAGGTGAAGATTGCGATACATTTGTTTCATTGAGGAAGTTTTTAATTTATGCAGCCATTAATCTAAATTTATAAGACTGCTAATTCCATACTCATCTAGAGCTTCTTCACCATTTATGTTTATTACTACGACAAACTTTTTATTCTCAAATAATTCTTTTAACTTTTTCTCATCACTATCTTTGGCATAAAAAATAAATTCCACATGATAAGAAGCTTTATTTTTTTCATAATCAACATCCGAATTTTCTTCGCTTATAAAATAACCCGTTTCCCCGTCATAAGATTGTATGATTGATTCCCAATCTTTAATGAAAATCGGCCGGAAGTCTGTTATCTCCACTTCAGTACTCCATTCAAAAGAAACTTCCATCTCATAAAAATCTTCCCGTTCAATATTTTCTATTGAATACTGCTCTATCAAATTCTTATACTCTTTTTCAGGCAACACATTAATACCACCATCTACTTTTGCCGTCGCAACCTCTATAAAAGAACAGCCCGAACAAACACACGCAATAACAATCATTAATAGCTTCCTCATAACAGCGCCCTCCACCTTCCCTCAACATACAGATTAAATTATAACAGTATTTTACAGTTATTCTATAAAAATCGTTCATCGCTATAACGTGGGCTTGAATTACGTTACAACTGTCCCCAAGTTAGCTTAGTTTGCATGTTTATAAGTCAACTAGATAAAGTAAGACGTCCTTTTACGTTGATAGGAGCCATTTCATTCGTCTCCTGCAGGAAGAGAGCCTTTAAGTACTAGGTTTGTGATTTATTGACCGTCTTTAGAAATTTATTCACTATCATTCGTAGTTTATTCACCATGTTTTCAGATTTATTGACTATCTACCTTACACAACACCCGTCCTGGCTACTATACTATCAATCCCATCACGTACCTCCCACTTTGAACGCAACTTTGACCTAGCAAATTCACAGACATAAAATTCACACATAGAAAGAAGCCGCCTCACTTTTCGAGACGGCTCCTTACAATTTACTTATATTTTCGCTCTTTATTGTAATCAATCCAGAAGTCCGCATTTTTGATGCCAAGTTTTTCAGGTTCAAATATTGGGTCTTTTCCTTCTTTACGTTGCTGTTCATAGTCTTTCAAGGCGATCATTGCTGGTTTTGTTAGCAATAACATACCGATTATATTGACCCATACCATTAAACCAAGGCCTATATCTCCAATCGCCCATGCAAGATCTGAAGTACGGATTGTACCAAGGAATGTCGTTACAATGACTGCCGCTTTAATGAACCAAGTTGCTGTTACTTTCTCCCTTTAAATAAATACGAAACATTTGTTTCAGCAATATAGTAATAAGAAAGAATTGTTGTAAAAGCAAAGAAAAATAATGCAATGGCAACGAATGCTGATCCAAAGTTTTGGAAGTTCGGGAAAGCATTACCTACAGCTACCTGAGTGAACTCTGTGTAAGTTAAATTGGCTTCATGTGTTTGGACCATATCGCCTGTAGCACTGCCCTCTTGCACATTGTATGTACCCATAAACAAAATCATTAGGGCCGTTGCCGAACAAACAAGTAAAGTATCAATATAAACTGAGAATGATTGTACTAAACCTTGCTTAACAGGATGTGAAACTTCCGCAGCAGCAGCAGGGTGGGCACCATTACCTTGTCCAGCTTCATTCGAGAAGATAGCACGCTTTACGCCCCAAGCAATCGCTGAACCAACCATACCACCAAAGATTGCATCCGCACCAAATGCACTACGGAAAATCAGACTGAACACTTCTGTCACCTGTGAAATATTCATTATTATAATAATGAGTGCCATTATAAGGTACGCAATTGCCATAAATGGTACGATCAATGTTGCTGTTTTGGCAAAGCGTTTAACACCACCAACAATGATAAAGCCTAACACAATAACTAAAAATAGGCCTGTCATCCATGGTTGAATACCAAATGCATTATCAATCGCACTTGAAATTGCATTCGATTGCACACCTGGAATTAAAAATGCTGTCGCTAATATAGCTGCTAGCGCAAATAATGTACCAAACCAACGTTTACCTGTACCCTTTTCAATATAGAATGCTGGACCACCACGGTAAACGCCATTTTTCTTTTCTTTATATATTTGTGCTAATGTCGACTCTATAAATGCTGTTGAAGCACCGATAAACGCAGTAACCCACATCCAAAATACGGCTCCCGGTCCTCCAAATGCAATCGCAGATGCGGTACCAACAATATTTCCTGTACCTACACGTCCAGAAAGTGCCATCGAAAGTGCTTCAAACGAAGATACACCACTTTCGGATTTTTCACCTTTAAACATTAATATGACACTTTCTTTTATATAACGCACTTGTACAACACGTGTCATAATTGTAAACAATAAGCCTACTACTAGAATTCCATACACAAGCCACGGGCCCCATAAAACCCCATTGGCTATTTCTACAAACTTTTCCACGACTAAAACCTTCTTTGTTGTTAGAGTTAATGTACACAACTATATATGTTCCACCACAGAAAAACAACACTTTATTGCACAATAAAGAAATATACGAAATAAATCATCAAATCATAGTATGTTTACATATAATTCAGTGACGTAATAATACAAATAACTTTTCCCGAATCGTCTATACAACAAGACTATAAGTCAATTAATTTTCAAACTTATTGCACACGTTCTTTGTAGAAACACATAAATATATATTATTATCTCAATATTCACCATTGAGAAACCTTTCGATTTTGTATTTTTCAGAAGGACAAAAAAAGACAGTCCTTGTATTTACGTATACAAAACCATCTTTTTTCGGGAAAGCGCTTATTAAATTTCAGTAAATAAATTTACTTTGCAGTTTTACGTTATTACTTACTGCCATAATGATTTTGCATGTTACAATTTCGAATTCGATGAGCCATCTTCATCTAATACAGCTAACGGTTTAAGTGATTTCACACATCATAACTCCCTACACCTAATCCCATAACAACCTCTTCCAGCTAACCCGCGAATCACTTCATAAATAATACCGTCAATTTGAACCTGCATATTATCTACTTTTAAATCTAGAAATTCACAATCTTTCCCTTGCTCACCACAGTAATTAGCTATTGCATCTTTTGCGATACTGACAGTAGGATACACTGAAATGTTTTCATAAGGAATATTCATTGACTTTTTGAATAGCTTTTTGAACATTATAAATCCTCTCCTCTAACATTTAATACCTAATTTACGTACTTTATTAAACAAAAGTTTCATTACATTTCGATTTATTTAAGTATTCCACCAAAACAAAAAGGACCTTGAATAAAAGGTCCTTCTTAGCATTACTCTGTTATTTAGTAGCTTGTCTCAAAGCCTAGTGCGCTAACACTTCATATAACTCTTTTAATTGCTTAATTTCATAATCCGGTTTTATATCTTTTGGTTGTTCTACGTTATGGTAATTGAACCAGCATGTGTCAATACCGTATTGCAGGCCCCCTTTTACATCAGCTGTAAGAGAATCACCAATAATTAATGTTGATTTTTTATTGATACCTTTTACATGATCAAATACATAGTCGAAAAACGCTGGCATCGGTTTTTGATACCCTGTCTGTTCTGAGATAAAAATCCCATCAAAATATTGCATTAACTTAGCTTGTTTTAAACGCTTGTTTTGTGTTGTTGTTTTACCATTCGACACAACATATAGGCTATGTTTCTTAGAAAGTGATGCAATTAATTCATATGCACCTTCTACAAAATGGTACGCGTTTTCCAAATGTTGTTGGAATCCCGCCTCAAAATGAGCGCCATCTACTTCAATGCCGTATTCTTTAAAAAATACTGAAAAACGCGTGTTATGTAATGTTTGCTTTTCAACTTCTCCTCGTTCAAATGCACGCCACATACTTTCGTTAATTTCTTTATATCGCACAAGCATTTCAGGTGTAACTTGAACATTCTCTTGTGCAAATAGCTTTTCTAATGCCACGCCTTCACTTAAGTCGAAATCTAATAATGTGTCATCTACATCAAATAATAATACTTCATACTTACTCAAAACTATTCCTTCTTTCTTACATACGGTCTAGCCGTCTTACTTCTACCATCATAGCCTGTTCTACAAAACATTACATTCAAAAATCCCAATCTCATAAGACTTCTACTGAAGTAAAGGAAAAAACACATCTTCAGCGTTTATGGGTAAATAATTTTCTAAATTGGAACTTATTCATTTGCTTGAAACATTGAATACATATCATTTAATTGATTTTACTGTGGTGCATATACATCAAATAAATCTTGTATTCAAAATTGAGCTCCTTAATATTGGCTTCTTCCAAAGCTTACGAATAAAGAATACGCAATGTTGATAATTATTTACAATCATATTAAATGTTACTCTCATCTTTTCACACTTTTCAATATCGCTTCTACTGATTTATAATTACTTATAAAAAGTACTTTATGTGTGTACGGTAATAGCTGCACTGTAATTTCTTTCTTGATTTCGAATTCGAAAAGTGTATTCCACTGATACATATTGCAAAGTATTTTCCAAGTGGGTTTGTAATTCGATTTTTCCAAGAGTAAGATTTGTTTCAAAAATCTTGTAAAAATTCTTCTTTCCCTTTTACGATATGGTGTATCTAAAAAGATGATTAGCTCCGACGCCTCTAAGCTTTCCTCAATCCATTTATGATGGGCACCTTCAATAATCCATCCTTCCATTTATGTAACATTCAACAATAGCGTGTCTCGTTCTTGCGTAGTTCTACGCTTATCTCCGTATTTATGTCTTTCCCAAACAATATTATCTAATTCAATATGAGGCAGCTTTGTTAACGTTGAAATCTTCCGAGCCAATGTTGATTTCCCACTACCTACCGACCCAATAATGTGTATTTGTTGCGGAAATCCCTCCTTTATTTTCATCGTTTTAATACAGCATAATCAATTATCTTTGCCGCTTCTACTGGATTCGTCAGTGGTAAAAAATGATAGCTGTTATGGATTATTTTCGTTTTGCTATTTGGATGTAGTTCTTGGAACTTTTGTAGCTTCTCATGTAGTGATTCATCTTGGTTGTCATCTGCTAAAACTAATAATATTGGTAAAGTACCTTCCTGTTGGATGCAATAATTTTTACTTACCACCGTTTTCGACAAATAATTCAGCGCTTGCTCATTACTATGATGACGATACATATTACCTTCTAAAATAAAATTATGTAGGAAATATTCATACACTGTTTGCTGGCATTTAACAGACAGTTTTTCCATTGAGCTAGCTTCATTTCGAATGGCTTCTTGTAAATCCTCTATTTTTCCAATTATCGGTAGTTGTATTTCACTCATAACTTTTGGTTCATCACCTAAGAAATAATAACCCCCATCTAACAATGTGAGGGAGTGAACATAGGATGGATACGTTACATAAAAATGTTGAATCATCCAGGCACCAATGGAATTACCAAGAAAATGTGCTTTCGTTATTTGCAAGTGGTCCATTATTTCTTTTATTGTCTTGGCATATGTCTGAAAGGAAAAATCATTCTCAAGCTGTCCATTATGTCCGGGTAAATCAATTGCCACAATTTGTACACTAGGTAATGCATTAGCCAAATGCTCATACATTTCTTTGCGCTCACCCAGCGCAGGTAAAGCTACAATAATCTCATTTTTTTGATGTGTATTGTACTGAATATAATTTTTCAACATATGCTCCTCTTTTCTATTGTATTTACTGAAAGTGCCCTTTTTCGTTTAGGAACTAAGCCACAACCTGAATTTTTCCCACCGTTCCCTCGTAATAGAAAATGGGTTTCCTTTATAAAATTAAATAACAATATCACTAATTCAACATTTGATATAACGTCGATGGACTTAGCTGATCATACCTAATATTTATAGTAAAAAGCACGGCGTTGTTTGGAAAAGCTCCACTCGACTCCTGCGGGATTAGCGAGACAGACGAGACCCCGCACGAAGCGTAACGCCGGAGGAGGCTCGTCGCTCGCCCTGCGGAAAGCGAGTGAGAAGTTTCGGAAAACAACACGGGAGTTACAAAAAGACCATAGCCACTTTAGGCTATGGTCTTACTAGTGAAGCAAGTATTTTTACTCACTTCGTAAAGCTTCTATTCAATCTCAATCAACAAGTCACCTGTTGAAATGGCGTCGCCTGCTGCTGCGTACACTTCTTTCACGATGCCGTCTTTCGGTGCTTGGACCGTTGTTTCCATTTTCATCGCTTCTGTAATCAGTAGGTGGTCCCCACGCTTGACAGGGCTTCCT
>JAVWKG010000074.1:0-14142 GCA_036638655.1 Lysinibacillus sp.
AGCAGCATGTTGGTTTGGGATTAACACCTATTTTGGCGCGCTTGCAATCAATGGTATTCTGAATTTATTATTTGGTTTTGATAATTGGTTTTTATGCTTCCTTGTCTTTGCAGCATTGCAATTATTTAATACATCCCTTGGCATTAAATCGATTGAGCGCTTTGCGGATTTAGCGGCCCCAATTATTATTTTAATATCGTGCTGGATGTACATTACACTTGCTGATCATGCAACAACTCAAGGTAAAGATGTGTGGACTTGGGTAGAGTCACCAACGACAGGAATGGCAGCATTTACAGCATTCATGGTCGTGATTATGGCGAACATGGGATTCTGGGCAACGTTAGCAGCTGACATGCCATCACTATCACGTTTCTTTAAAGCGCCAAAAAATGAACGTAATTGGTTCAAACGCAATAAAACGCAATTAGTAGGTTCTTTAATCGTCATGCCTATTACCAATACGTTTATCGTAGCCATTGGTGCAGTTTGTTATATGGCGGTGGCATCTGCTGATCCAATTAATGCATTACAACAAAGTGCAAGTGGATTCGTTTTAGGTATCTTATTGCTGATGATTGTGTTAGCACAATGGTCTACGAATACTTCAGCAAACGTTATTCCTGCGGCAACGATTTTCTCTAACATTGGTGGGCCAAAAGTGCCGTTCTGGGTTGGAGTGATTGTGGCAGGTATTATCGGGACACTGGCGCAGCCTTGGAGTTTATTTGATGTCTTGGTTAATGCATTACTAATTATTGGCGGTATTTTAACAGCAATTGTAGGTATTTTATTTGCCGATTATTATTTAATCCGTAAACGTCGTGTGAACGTCAAAGAACTTTATGAGTTAGACGGTCAATTTAAATATATGAATGGCTTTAACGTAGCAGGTTTAATCGCTTGGGTGATTGGTGGCATCTTAGCAAATATGTTCCAGACCTATTCTTCATTAATTGGTTTCTTCGCGGGGGCCCTCATTTACTATGTGTTGGCGAAATATTGGTGGTTCAAAAAGTACCCACAAGCTGAATTAGACGATCCAAGTGATGCCAAGTATTTAGGTATTACTGTTGGTCATGATTGGGACGATATCGTTGTGGAAGAAATCGAAGTAAAAAGCGCCAAATAAGAAAAGCGAGGTGAGTGGATGTCAGATCATTTACTAAGTATGGATGAAATGAAACAAGTAGACCACTATTTAGACACTGGCTTTAAGGTTCATTATGTGTATGAAAATTTAAGCGGGATGTTTGTCGAGTTTGAACGCCAGGAAGAAGAAGTGTGTATGCAAATTCTAACAGCAGAAGCGCGAAAATATTTTGCGGCAAAGCTTCGAAAACAAACGCTGTTGTAAGTCAATATTATATATTATGGTGAACACAATCATATAAGAAAGAGGAGCATCTTGAAGCTAAGATGCTCCTCTTAAATTATTTACCTTTTACTATGTACCAGAATGGCTATAATTTCACATCTAGTTAATTTCAGGCTATAATAATATGTATCTTTTAATAAAATACTAACTGAACGAGGAGGTTAAGTGATGACAGAGTTGAAAAAATTAACAATTCACCGGGCTTTAACTGAACTGAAAATGCTAAATCTGCGTATTGAAGCAGCGACGAATGATGTGAGTGTTGTCTTGGCTAATCGTAAAAGTAATGAAAAGATAAATGGCATTGACATGAAAGAATTTGAAAAGCAAATGCAGGCTTCTTATGATAAGGTGACGAGCTTAATCCAGTATCGTAACCGTATAAAAGCACTCGTTGTCGAATCGAATGCGACAACAAAAGTTATCATAGGTAGTGATGAAATGACTGTAGCTGAAGCAATTGAACGAAAACAGTCTATTTATTTTGAAAAACAGTTATTAGAACGAATGCAGCAGCAGTATCGTACAGCTATTAAAACAGTTGCTAAAGAAAATGATGCACTGCCAGCAAAACTCGAAACTTATTTAGTGAATATTCTTGGAAACAAGGAAAAACAATCCGCTGAAGAAGTAAAATTACATACTGAGACATTTATGAAACGCAATGAATTTGATTTTGTTGATCCGATGAATGCAAAAAAAATGATTGAAACATTGAGTAGTCGCATTGAGGAGTTTGAATCCGAAGTAGATGCCGTATTATCGGAATCTAATGCCACTACGTTTATCTTCATTCAGCAGTAAACTTCACTTCTTTAGGTTGTGAGATGAATTCGATTTAAGCCTTTTTTCAGTGGGCGCAATTGATTGAAGTACAGGTTTAACAGAAATACAAATTGAATATGATTAGCATTGCATGGCCTAGCGAAAACAGAAAACGTATGAGTCGCTCGCGCTTAGAGGGATGTGTGCGAGTTGAAACATCAAAACAAACCTCGCCTAATGGTTTTTAACCAATCTAACTTAACTGATAAAGCATTCTTGATAATGCTTCTAGTTGAAAGCTAAAAGGTTAAAGCTAAAAGCGTAAAGTTTACGACTCAAAGTTCTTTACTATTTAAAGATAAAAATTTAAAGGTAAAAGTTCTTTTAAATCCTGGGTTTCTGGTTCAGGTATCGACTTTTCAGGACCGTCTGTCATCCACCAGGCAGCTTGTGCTGTGCAAAACTAATCTTTATCGAAGCGGAGTTGAAATGCATGCTTCGTATTTTATATATATTTCTCGCCCGTTTAGTACGGATTATGGAACCGAGTATTAGGAACAGGACGACTATAACCGTAGTGATGAAGATATTATTAGAAAATATATTCATGATGTGAAAGGGTGCTTTATGAGCAAATATTGCCTTTATCCAGATACTATCTTCCTTTACTGCAATGGCAGTGGAAGTAGGTGTCCCTTTTATTTCATAATATTTTGTTCCTTTTGGATAATAGTTTGAAGCATCCCCGTAATACTCTCCAGTCATATCGTCGGCCATCGACTTTACTTCTCCTATAACTTTACCAATCTCACTTTTATTAATAATTTCTTCTTGTTTGACCTCGTAAACTTTGCCGTCCCAAACAACAAATGGATAAACCCATTTCAATGCTTGAACATGGGAAGTGATCAAAAAGCTGAATAATAAAGACAACAATATTATTTTTTTCATCTGTTGCTCCCTTGGTTCCGTATTTGTGTTGCCTATGTTTTAGCATTAGCTTCGAGCTATTTAGTACCAGTAATACAGATCCATCCTCTTTTTGAATCTTCTTGTATATGTACTTTTTGGAATCCAATGCTTTCGAATAATTGTTTTATATCTGTTTTGCATTTATAAGCTTCCATATGATAATTGATTTTGTAGATTTCAGAAATAATGATAAATTGTCCACCTTGTTTCAATACCCGAAATACTTCTTTTACATCGTTAGCAAGATCTGGCCAAAAGTAATGCGTTTGGAAAGCCGTGATTTTATCGAAGAATTCTTCTGGATAAGGAATATTTGAAACGCTCGCTTGCTTTATGATTACTTTCCTAATAGCTACATCTTCTTTGTTTGTTTTAATGGAATCAATTACCGCTTGATGTGAGAAGTCAATCCCGTAGATTTTACCGCTCTTATTGATTTTGGATAAAGACTGAATGGTTTTCCCACCTCCGCACCCAATATCTAATACAATATCTCCGTTATCGATGGCCCCATTTTGAATGACCCATTTGTTCATCCCGTTATGAGCAGTATTCATAATACGTAACATGGCCGAGCCTACAAAACCTTTAGGATTTTTGGCTTGTTCAATTAAACTTTGTAAAAGTGACATTAAAATCCTCCTCTTTTCATGTAACTATTAGTACGTTTGAAAAATTAGGAAGTTTCATTTTTAAAAATATTGATTTCATTTCTTCATTACTACTAGTATTTATAATGAGGGATATAGTGTATAGAGGCTACTTTAAGAGGTGTATTTTAACCAAAAGCGAATAATAGGCGAAAAGAGGATATCCGAAATGTGTAAAAAAGTATGTTGAAAGTACATCCAACATACTTTTTTACCATATAGCAAGCTGAATTTTGTGCTTAAAGAGACTTATGAGACAGCTCCCTTTGGACTACTGAAATAACTGGTTTGCTTGCTTCAAAAATGTGTAATACTTTTTGTATACATTTAAATGTAACTTGTATATTGCTGATAATTCACCAACTTCTGGTCGCTGTTCTAGCTTTTCAATTGCCTCGAAAAGGGCATTTGTTTTAAAGATTTTTTGCTCATCTGTAGTTTCTGGTAAAGCTAGAGCGGCTGTAATAGCTTGCCAACTTTCATCTGTGTAATCGTCCCTGTTTGTTGGAACTCTATCTATTGCTAAAGTTAAGTTTTGGTCGACTTCAGAAGGTGGAATAGGTGGAATAGGTGGAGTAGGAGGATCCGGGATATAATCTTCATCTGGTGTTGGTACCGGTTTACCCATCGCTTCTGCTTTTTTCGCTGCCTCATCTTGTCGTTGTTTTTCTGCCTCTCTTTCTTGTTTTGCCTTATCAAATGCTGCTTTTTCACTTTGAGCAAGTTTGGCATTTAAGAGTTCTTCGGCTTTTCGTTTCTCTGCCTCTTGTTTTTGCTTGCGTTGTGCCTCAAGCTGTTCTCTTTGTTGTTGGGCTTGTTGAAGGAGTTGATTGTGTTTTTTTTGAGCCTCTTCCTCATTCCTTTTCTTTTCCTCTAGTTGCAAGCGTTTTTGTTCAAGTGCCTTTAGTTTCTCTTTTTCTTCCTCGGATTGTTGCCATACAGGTATATTATTTAACGAGATGGGTGTTTGCAATAATTTGTTAGCTTTTTCTATCATTTCTCGAATAGCTGCTTCGTTCATTGTATTTGAAGTAATTGCATGTTGTAGTATTTGCCCGATAAGATTTTCTAAATTTTGCTCAATTCGCTTGAGGTCTTCTGGTGTTTGAATATGTGGGAATTCATCGTTATTTAAGCCTTGACGCAATTCTAATAAATATCTTTCGTTTTCCTTATCTATTTTGTCCTTAGATTTAATAATCTCTTCTAAAATTGAAGGGGATATAGTACGAACTAAATCAGTTAGATCGACCCCTACTAAATGCTCTTGAGAATTTGGTTCATCCGGGAAAATATTAAATTGTTGAGTAGGGTATACAAAAATTGGTGTTTGTGATGTTTGTGGTGTCGAAGAGTCTACTATTCCACTTAATACAGTAACCATTGTTTGACCAGTGTTTGGGTTTATCGATACTATGAAATGTGTTCCAACTGCACTATTTTTTTGACCAGGTGTGTTAATGGCAAAAATATCGTCTATATTTCTATCTGGATTCACGCTAGACATAACCGTGCCAGCCCAAACTGTTATTCTAGTAATCTGTTTACTTTTCGCTGTGTGCAAGTCAGAAAATACAAGTTTTGCATTGTTAGCAATGGTCAATTCATCCTTTGTGTCTGGCATTGTTAACTTTACACTAGCATGCGTTTCGGTTGTGAGTTGATCCCCTTGTGTTAGTTGCATCCCTGAATAAGCCCTTATTGATGCATGTCCACTAGCTTTTGTTACCCAAACAGTTCCGATTACCTCATTAATAATGGCTGTTCGCGTAGGATTAGCGGCTTCAATCGAACGTTCAAAACTAAAAATAAGGAAGACGACCGCTAGTAGGCTTATCGAAATCTTTATGAGTGAGTTATTGTGATTCATCTAATTAAACCTCCTTTATTTGAATTTGATTTGCTTGATTGTATTGTTGTGACTATCAGTGACAAATACGTTTTGCTGAGCGTCAACCGTAATTCCCGTTGGTTGTAAAAAGCCAGTAGCGATTGTGTGCACTTTTCCATCACGTAATAATCGAATCGATTTGTTCATGCTATCGGCAATAAATAAGCCGTGTTGTTTGGAAAATGCCAAACCTTTCGGGAACTGAAATGCTGATTTCCCCGCAGGACCGTCCGTAAATCCTCCATCAACATAAAGAGAAGTGGGGGAAGCGGTTTTGATATTCCCGGCTATTGTTGAAACTTTGTCTGATGAAAAATCGATATAGCGAATCAATTGATTTCCTGAATCGCTTACAAATAAATTGCCTTTTTCGTCAAGTGCTAGTCCAGACGGTTCATTAAATTTTGCTTGTTTCAATGGTCCATCTTTAAAATCTCCTGCCCATTCTACTTCCCCTGGTAATACTTCAACAACGCGATCAGAAGGCGCATTTAACGTAGACACTTTGCCATCGGTTGTCACTTTACGAATCACATGATTTAATGTGTCCGCTACGTATAGCGTTCCGTCATTCGCACAAACTATAGACTGAGGGGAATTGAACATCGCATTTTCTCCAACTTCATCTACATGTCCAAATAAGCCATTTCCTGCAAGTGTAGTCACTTGACCTTCAACGGTAATTTTACGAATGGCATGGTTGGAGGAATCCGCGATATAGATGTTACCTAGTGAGTCGACAGCGAGATCGTTTGGTTCGTTGAAAAAGGCAAGTTCTTTATTGCCATTTATTAAGCCACCTATCGGCAATCCGAATGAGTCCTTCTCCAATGTCAATCCTGCAAGTATAGTTATTTTATTATTCTGAATTTTTCGAATAGTTTGGTTGTGTCGATCCGCTACTAATAGGGTGTTATCCTGTAAAGCAACTATACCAGTAGGAAATCGGAATGAAGCATCTTGGGCTAAACCGTTAACAGAATCATACCGTCCGGTGCCTGCAATTGTTACAACATCGACAAGGTTAACATTTTTTACAACTTCACTTCTTGCGATAAACGATGCGAATTGGCCACGGGATGTCGTTTTCTTTGGCTGAAATTGTGTATTAGATGGATTCGTAATATTGAAATAATCCAATACTTCTATATAGGGACGTGCCTCTTCTTTTGCCTGCTCATAATCGCTTACATCTTTTTTAAATGAGCGCTGCTTGACGTAGCCGACATAGTCAATACCGTACATGAACTCGTAAGCACGTACTAAGACAATTGCCATGTTTTCTCGAGAAATATTTTTGCCCGGATTTAGCATACCATCAGGAGTCCCTACAAGGATGCCACTATCTTTCACTAATGCAGCGTATTGTAATAGCTCTTCATTTGTAGAAAGTTTTAAATCTATGAATCGAGGATTGGATTGATAATCGGATGGTATTTCATAACCAAGAGAGATAAGCCATTTACCAATCATTTTCACTACATCAGATCTGGTCAATAATTTATTTGGCAAAAACGTGCCATCGGAATAACCCGAAACAATTCCCATTTCTAGAAGCGTATAAATGGCTTCTTCATGAGGGTTTCCTTTCGTGTCTGTAAATGTCACTGCCTGAGCTGTTGTAGGAACGACAATAGGTATTACTAAAGCCGATGAAGCTAAAATTGCAAAATACGATTTATATTTCATTACGCACCTCCAAAATATATAATATGAATCACGAAGGATAATCTGTGATTCGATTACATTCGACATTCAATTACTAAGAGTATAAGGTAATGAGTTGTCAAACGTTATGTATTTATATTCTATCAATACAATGCCATATATTCTATTAAAAACTAAATATTCACATTAAATTGTTGGTTGTGGCACTTATTTCTTATTTTTTGTAACATTAGTATACTAGCCACGTCTAATTATTTTGTAGTACAACAACGAGAGAAAGAGGAGAGAAAATGATGAAAAAAATGATGTTAATAATGCTGACGATGGTGTTAGCTATGGTAGTTTCAGCTTGTTCGGGTGAGAAACCTTCTAAAGAAGTGAATAAAGCGGAGATGAATAAGATTGAAGCAAGTAAAACTGCGAAAGAAATGGTAGACCAGATGGTGACAGAAGTGGAGCAGCCAGCTTTCATGGAATTATCAGCAGATGAAATGAAGGACTTATACAATATAGATTCTGAAAAACTTGAAGAATTTTCGGTTCGTACTCCAATGATGATGGTTAAGACAAATGAAATAGCCATTTTTAAAGTGAAAGATGCAAAAGATGTTGCTGAAGTTGAAGCGGCTGCAAAAGTAAGAGCAGAAAATGTGATGAAGACATTCGAGCAATACCTTCCAGATCAATACGAAAATGCAAAAAATCATAAAATTATTACTAAAGGCAACTACGTGTTATTAGTAATTTCCGATAAAGCAGACGAGCTTATAAAAATTTACGATAGCTTCTTCGCGAAAAAATAAACGGCTATGGTATTTAGTAGCCTTCTTTTCCTATTCGTTTTCTTACCAATTGTTTTAACGCTTTATTATTGTTCACCAAGAGGTGTTCGAAATCTCATTTTATTTATGATGAGTCTTGTCTTTTATGCGTGGGGCGAGCCGGTGTACATTGTCATTATGTTAGTGTCTACACTGACGGATTATTGTTTCGGCTTGCTACTAGATAAACCGAATATGGCTTCGATCAAACGTAAGGGCATTGTCGTTTGTTCTATTATAGTGAATATTTTGCTGTTGTCTTATTTTAAATACGTGGATTTTCTTATTGAAAATGTAAATGCGTTAATCGGTACGAGTATTCCTTTAACAGATCTTCCTCTGCCTATCGGAATTTCTTTTTACACATTCCAGTCGATGTCCTACATAATTGATGTATATAGAGGGACAGCGAAGGCGCAGCGCAATTGGATTGACTTCGGTACGTATGTCGCGCTGTTTCCGCAATTAGTGGCAGGTCCAATTGTGAAATATAGCACGATTGCAGAGCAGCTAAAACACCGTTCGGAAAATAGTGAAATGTTTGCAGAGGGTGTTCGGAGATTTACAATCGGCCTGGCGAAGAAGGTGCTACTTGCCAATAATATCGGCTTGCTCTGGGATTCCATATCAAGTTCTAACCCGGAGACGATGCCTGTATTAACAGCCTGGCTAGGCATTATTGCGTTTGGCTTCCAAATATATTTTGATTTTAGTGGTTATTCAGAGATGGCCATTGGTCTTGGTCTTATGTTTGGTTTCCGCTTCAATGAGAATTTCAATAAGCCATATATTGCGCAGAGTATTACTGACTTTTGGCGAAGATGGCATATCTCGCTTGGTAGCTGGTTTCGCGACTATGTGTATATTCCGCTTGGTGGTAATCGACGAGGGTTAGTTATTCAAATGCGGAATATTCTAATTGTTTGGATGTTAACTGGATTTTGGCATGGTGCTAGCTGGAACTTTATCGTATGGGGCTTGTATTTTGGGGTTATTCTCCTCATTGAAAAGTGGTGGGGATTAGCATTCCTTCAGCGCTTACCACGTTTGATTAGACATCTTTATGCGATAGTGCTCATTCTTATTGGTTGGGTGCTCTTTGCCTTCGAGGAGCCGTCATTAATTGTTAGTTATCTCGGTGCGATGTGGGGATTCAATGGTCAATCACTTTGGGATAATGAAACTGTGTACTTTTTTTACACAAATGCTGTGTTACTTTTAGTATTGGTTATTGCCTCACTACCTATGAAGAGGTGGTCAAAGACGAGCGAATTATCACTAGCACATCTTGTTTGGTACGGCTTTCTTTACTTATTGTCTGTAGCCTATTTGGTAGATGCTACGTTTAATCCATTTTTATATTTTCGTTTTTAAGGAGATAGTCTAATATGAAGCAAAACAGAGAGCGATTATTAGTAGTTACATTTATCGGTACGACGTTTTTAATCGCGTTACTGTTTTTCCTATTGCCTCATCAGCGTTTCTCCGAATTGGAAAATCGGTACTTGCAAGCTGCGCCACAACTAACTTGGGACAATCTAATGTCGAAAAAGTTTGCTGAAGATGCAGAGGGTTTCATCACAGATCATTTTCCTTTTCGGGACAAGTGGTTGTGGGTCAAATCAATGTCGGAGCAAGCTCGTCTACAACAAGAAAATAACGGTATTTATAACGGTAAAGATGGCTATTTACTCGAAAAATTTCAAGAGCCAGATTATACAAAGATTCAGCAATATATAGGGTCTGTGAATCGATTTGCAAGTAGTCATCCAGATGTGAATATGACGTTTTTGCTGGCACCTACGTCGATCGGTCTTTATCCGGAGCGACTACCGTGGCTAGTGCCGTCTTATTCTCAAAGGGAAGTGAACCGATTTATCGCGCAGCAGATGGGAGAAGGGCTAGCTTATATTGACGGATTTGAAGTGCTGACACCCCATGCGAAAGAGGAGATTTACTATCGGACTGATCATCACTGGACGACATATGGTGCGTATTTAGCTTATGTTGCCTATGCGGAGAAGCGGGGATGGCAGCCACTTTCACAAAAGGGTTTTGATATTGAAACCGTGAGTGATTCGTTTTTAGGGAGCTATCATACGAAAAATCAGTTTGCCGGTTTAACGCCAGATACGATCCAAACGTACATACCACGTAATCTCGCAACTACTGAGATGTACATTGCGGATAACGATCAAACAGTGACAAGTATGTATGATGAAAGTTATCTTAAGAAAAAGGATCAGTATTCCTATTTCTTGGGTGGAGTTCATGCGGTGATGAAGTTGACAACTGAGCTTCAACCACAACAAATTGCACAAGATAAGTTACTAGTCATTAAAGACTCATATGCGCATAATGTACTGCCATTTCTCACAAATCATGTGCCAGAAATTCATGTCATAGACCTTCGCTATTATAATGGAAGCATTGCTGAATATTTGTCCGAAAATGGCATCAAAGACGTGCTGTTTTTATTTAATACAGCTACGTTAGTTGAAGATGCGTCGCTGTTGAAGTTGAATAAATAGTGAGTAGATTGAACAGGAGGGGCAGCCCTTCTTTTTTTTATTGATTTTTCAGTAATGTTAATTTATAGTAATATTACCGTTATATGTTTCGGTTGAAAGAAGGGGGAAGCTCATTATGCAAGTAGTGGGATTTTGGAAACGTTTTGTAGCACATTTTATCGATATTTTTATAATTAGCATTATCGGTACGATTCTGATGTTACCTTTTATAGCAATTGGTGTGTCATCGCAATCAGAAGTAGTTAGTAATCTATTACCTATCTTGTACATTCTGGCTGTAATTGCGATAGTATTGGCATATATGATTGTTTTAGAATCATCAAATATGCAAGGAACGTTTGGTAAAAAGGCTTTAGGAATGGTCGTTGTTGACGAGAATGGTGAACGCATCACGATAAAAAAATCGATTGTTCGTACTGGTTCCAAAATTGGTTTATCATGGTTCTTCTATATCGGTTACATTATGGTCGCTTTTACGGAAAGAAAACAAGGCTTACACGATATGATCGCAAAGACGTATTGTGTAGCAAAAGAAGGCTATAAAGTTTAATGTTGAAAAGTAAAAGTAAGGCTACAAACGCACTTTGTGGTCTTTTTTTATTGTGAAAAAGGGAAGTAGAAATGAGAAATCCTATGTTTACGGCTAACTATTTGAGGGTCTTAAAGATAGGACTTATTCCACTACCACAGCATCTTGCTTCATCAAATAAGGAGATGTAATTATGAACACGCAAAAAAATGGTTGGAGCAAATTCTTTTTTGCAGTTTCAGTAATATTGTTATTGCTAATAGGCGGCACTATCTTTGTTATCAGTGAACTTATGGCATCATCGATACCAGATGAAAAAGAAGAAGAAAAGATAGTTGCACAAGCAGAACAATATCTACAAGAACGCTATCCAAACATGAACTATGAAGTTTCATATGTCATTTATGATAGCGGAGAGCAGTACGGTAATTTCGATTATGCTGCGATGATTTTAGATAAAGAGACACAAAAATCGTTCATGGTTTATGAAAATCGATACACTGAAAAAATGGAAGATGATTTATCAATTCAAGAAGCAACAGAATTCATTAAACAAGTACAACCAAAAGTCTATAGTTATATAGAAGAAACATTTGGGGAAACAAAAGGTATGGCATTTACACCCTCATCTGATGTAGGAGGTATACCCACACTCAATATTTGGTTAAATAACAAAAAGGAAGAAATAAATGAAGAAATGTTTCTATCTTTAACTGATTATCTATGATAATGAAACGAAAGAATGGGTTAAAGAATTTTAATAACTCCATTGTTTAGTAAAATATAATTTCATCCCACTACTTATTACGAATAGCCTTTTCAATTAGAACAGATCATTACTACACCTGCAATTGTCCTTTCATTCAAAAAGCACATCAACCCAGAAACAGGTTGATGTGCTTTTTGAATATATTTCGGTGGAAAATCGAATTGGTTAATTTTCTTTCCTCATTATAAAACTCATATGCCGCCCACTTTGTTTGTCTTCACGGTAGGAAAAACCTTCGGAGCTTAAAAACGTACACGTCGGGTCAATTGTAATTTGATGTGATGGAATACCGGCCAACTCACATTGCTTTTTCACAGTGAGCTGATTATCAATGTGGTACTTGCCAGTTTGTTCATTATGATACATAAAATCATCAGCGTAGCCTAAGCTTTCGAATTGCACGTACACATTTGCATCGACTTCAAACTTCTCTTGGCTTAGCGCTGTACCGATTTGTACGTGGAAATCACTTGGCAGACATTTTTCCACTTCTATTAAGTGTTTAAATAATTTCAGTGTAATTTCTTTTACAGTCCCTTGCCAGCCGGAATGTACGACACCTATAAGACCATTCACTTCATTATAAAAAATTACGGGGACACAATCAGCCGTAAAACTGCATAATAACAAATTCGGCTCAAAAGTGTAGAGCGCGTCGGTGTCTTGAATAGCCTTCTCAGAACTGTTAGCACCGCGCCCTTTGTCAGCGAGTGTTACCTTGTGAAAATTCGCGCTATGTGTTTGATGCGTGCATACGAAATGATCCACTTCACAGTGTAAAGCAGCAGCTAATTTCTGGCGGTTTTCAAGAACCGCAAGATTACTGACGCATGCATGTAACGCCATATTGTTACTTTCAAGTTCAGTCTCATCTTTGAGAGTAGTACCTGCAATGAATTTCTCGTTGTCAAAATAAATAGTTGTTTTCATGTCATCACCCTCCATTAATATATAGTAATGCACACCACATGTATAGGCTGATAAAACAGCTATTAGCGAAAATTTGAATAGGGGACGCCTAGGTGCTCATATAGTAATAAAAGTGAGTAGCGGATCTTTATTAATCAAAAGGATGGTGTAGTTGACGAATCAAATAGATTGGCTTTTAGTTATGCAATTAGGGATGGCTCTGTTTTGGATTGTGACTTACATACTTATTATAATTCGTGGATTTCAAGATAGGGCGTATGGGATGCCAATGGTCGCGATTTGTACGAATATTTCATGGGAATTCATTTTTGCATTCATTTACCCACAAAATGATTTACAACAGAAAATCACGATGATTTGGTTTGCTTTGGATATTGTTATACTGATGCAATATTTAATGTATGGGCGCAAGGAATTTAAAAAGTATCTCTCCAATAAGCTATTTTATGTAAGTTTTTTCTTAACTCTAGGTGTTAGCTTTCTCATACTGATGGTGATAACACAAGAGTTGAATGATTTTGAAGGGGAATTAACTGCTTTTTCACAAAACTTGATGATGTCAGGCCTGTTTATCTCTTTATTGTTGTGGAGAGGGAATTTGAAGGGCAATCGTTAGCTATCGCGATTTTTAAAATGCTGGGCACCTTATGCGCTTCGATTGCTTTCTATATTTATTTCAGAACAAGCTTAATTACAATAATCTCTGTTGCTACATTACTTTATGATTGGATTTATATTTTCTTGGTATACAAGTTATATAGAAAAAATAAATGATGTTAGAGTAAAAGAATCGGCTTACTTATTTTATAAACACGAAGAAACTATCAAAGCAAGAACTTGCCCAAAGACAGATTCTTGCTTAACAGTATATCTCAGAAAACGAAAATAAAAGGGTTACAGTTCATTTTGAATCATTTAAGTAGTAATAAGAACAGAAACGTTTTTTCAACAATCGCGCCCGTTTGTTGAAGCTGTATATATTCAATTTTACACACCACTTTTTTCCGCTATATTATATTCAATATATCTTTAGGCGCATTTAACACATAATCTGCCGATTCAAAACCATTGGTTGTTTTAGAACCCCATAAAGCAAGGGCAAACTTCACCCCAGCACTATTCGCACATTGCATATCATATATTGAATCTCCAATGTATACCGCTTCATTTTTAGTAGCATGCAACCCCTCTAAACAAACTAATAGAGGTTCAGGATGTGGTTTGTGTTTTTCGGTATC
>JAVWKG010000075.1:0-14129 GCA_036638655.1 Lysinibacillus sp.
CTGTTCCCGCAGAAGTCGCCGCCTGGAACGAAGAGTCACTATAATAAATAGAAGAGCCAATAAAAATTGAACAATTACTTTCGGAGTGTGTATTCTATAAGAGAGAAAAAATTGGCTCACCACTACAAGTTGGATAATTGACTAAGTAGTGGATTGTTTTATAATGCTGGTTGATTGTAGTGGAGGCTGTGCGACTCCTGGGGGATCAGCGTCTAGATGAGACCCTGAAGCGGCTCATCAGACGCCCCCCGGAAAGCGCGCAGCCGGAACGGAAATCAATCCTAGATGATGCTGATGAGCCAAAATATCCGGTTTAACACAAATGGAAATATCAAATAAATCAAAAAGGACCGGGCACGCTTTTTGCCCGGTAGGTCTTATTTTTAGTTGTATATAAGATATACTTGTAAAAGAATAGGAATAATACGAACATAATTGAGATTGGTGGTATATAGATGGATTATTTACAGTGGCGTCATGTCTTTAAAGTAGACCCTGCAAAGGATATTTCAGACGAAGATTTAGAAGTGATCTGTGAGTCAGGGACAGATGTCATCTTAGTTGGTGGGACAGACGGTGTGACGTTAGATAATGTATTAGATCTGTTAGTACGTGTGCGTCGTTATACGGTGCCAGTTGCACTAGAAATTTCAACGGTAGAGTCGGTCACACCTGGCTATGATTATTATTTTATCCCGACTGTTTTAAATAGTGATGACCCGAAATGGATTAAAAACTTGCATCATGAGGCCATAAAAGAGTACGGAGATATTATGGTGTGGAATGAGCTTGTTGCTGAAGGATATTGTATTTTAAATCCCGATTGTAAAGTTGCACATGCAACAGGAGCTAATACGGATTTATCGACAGAAGATGTTGTAGCATATGCACGTATGGCTGAAAATTTCTTTAAGTTACCAGTCTTTTATTTAGAATATAGCGGGACTTATGGGGATCCAGAATTAGTTCGTGCGGTGAAAAATGAATTGCAACAGACGAAATTATTTTACGGGGGCGGCATAACGAATGCAAAACAAGCAGCGGAAATGGCGAAGCTTGTAGATACGGTTGTCGTAGGCAATGTTATTTATGATGATATAAAAGCTGCGCTATCAACAGTGAAAGCCGTGAAAAATACGACTATATAATGTATAATTAAGAACAAATGTTTGTGTGGGGTGATGCAAAATGGAACAACTAACAAAAAACCTTTTACTTGGGATGAACCCTGAGCAAGAAAGGGCAGTTAAAACAACAGAAGGTCCACTACTAATTATGGCTGGGGCAGGTTCAGGAAAAACACGTGTCCTGACGCATAGAATTGCTTATTTAGTCATTGAAAAAGAAGTATATCCTTCAAAAATTTTAGCCATTACATTTACCAATAAAGCAGCGCGTGAAATGAGAGAACGTATGGATGGCTTACTTGGTAATGGTACGGGTGAGCGAATGTGGGTATCGACTTTCCACTCGATGTGTGTGCGTATTTTACGACGTAATATTGACCGTATAGGCATGTCAAAAAATTTCTCTATTTTAGATTCAACTGATCAATTATCCGTTGTTAAAAATGTATTAAAAGAGGAAAATATCGACTCGAAGCAATTTGAGCCACGTGCTGTCTTAAATGCCATTAGTTCTGCTAAAAATGAATGCATTACAACAGAACAATTTGAAGCGAATATGAATGCCCATAATCCGTTTGAAAAAATAGTGGCACGTGTTTACAAAGGTTATGAAAAGAGGCTGCGACGCAATCAATCCCTCGATTTTGATGATTTAATCATGACGACAATTACGCTATTTGAGCGTGTACCAGATGTACTCGAATATTATCAAAACAAATTTCAGTATATTCATGTCGATGAATATCAAGATACGAATAAATCACAATATTTACTCGTACAATTGTTGGCGAAAAAATTTAAAAATATTTGTGTCGTTGGAGATTCTGATCAATCGATTTATCGTTGGCGTGGTGCGGATATCGGAAATATTTTGTCATTTGAAAAAGACTACCCGAATGCCAAAGTCATTATGTTAGAACAAAATTACCGTTCGACAAAACGCATCCTACAAGCTGCCAATGACGTCATTCAACATAACACAACACGCTATCCGAAAGAATTACGTACAGACAATTTGGATGGTGAAAAAATTGCGTTTTATAAAGCTTATAATGAGCAAGAAGAGACGCAATTTGTTGTGCAAACAATGCAACAATTAATGGAAAAGGAAAATCGTACGCTCGATGATTTTGCGATTCTTTACCGTACAAATGCACAGTCTCGTGTTATGGAGGAAGTGCTCGTTAAATCGAATATGAGCTATCAAATTGTGGGTGGTACGAAGTTCTATGATCGAAAAGAAATCAAAGACTTACTGGCTTACTTACGATTGATTGCAAATAATGATGATGATTTGTCATTAGCACGTATTATTAATGAGCCTAAACGTAGTATTGGCGCAACTTCCTTTGAAAAAATGGCGCGCTATGCGATTGACCAGGATCGGTCAATTTTTGATGCGATGAATGATTTGTTTTTCATGGGGTTAACAGGAAAGGCTGCAGCTTCTGCTGAATACTTCTATGCAATGATTAAAGGCTTTACAGAGATGCAAGAGCATTTAACGGTGACAGAGCTTGTAGAGCAAGTAATTGAAAAATCAGGCTACCGCACAATGTTACAAAATGAAAAAACAATTGAAGCGGAAAGCCGTTTAGAAAATATTGAAGAGTTTTTATCTGTTACGAAAGCATTTGAAGAGCGTAGTGATGATAAAACATTGATAAGCTTCTTAACAGATCTTGCACTTGTCGCTGATATTGATGCACTGGATAAAGAAGATACATCAAAAGGTAGTGTTATTTTAATGACGATGCATGCAGCAAAAGGGCTAGAATTCCCTGTTGTATTCATCATCGGTATGGAAGAAAATATTTTCCCTCACTCTCGCTCACTTGATAATAATGATGAAATGGAAGAGGAAAGACGCCTCGCATATGTAGGGATTACGCGAGCGGAGGAGCGTTTATACTTAACTTGTGCAGGTTCGCGTACGATTTTCGGCCGTACTAGCTACAATAATGCTTCGAGATTTTTACGTGAAATTTCTGAAGATGTGTTAGAGCATATTTCAAAATCAGGAAATAATCCTGAAGTGCCATTTGGTTCGAATAGTTATGCAAAATCAGGCTATAGAAAGCGTACACTTGGTGAAACGCAAAAAACACAACCTGCAACGGCCCGTTTACAGTCAACTGGTGGTGACCAATTTGGTTGGAAAGCCGGTGACAAAGCGGTCCATAAAAAATGGGGAACAGGTATGGTTGTTAGCGTGAAGGGTGAAGGTGATGGAACGGAGCTTGATATTGCTTTCCCACAACCAATCGGCATTAAACGATTACTAGCTCAATTTGCGCCAATTGAAAAAGGATAATTGGAGGAAATGATATGAACGAAATTGAAAAGCGCGTTGCTGAGTTGAATGAATTATTGCATGCTTATGGACACGCCTATTATGTGCTCGATCAACCGACAGTAGCTGATAGCGTGTATGACCAATATTTGCAGGAATTAATCTCCTTAGAAGAAGCAAATCCTTCGCTAGTCTATCCTGATTCGCCTACCCAACGAGTTGGGGGAACAGTTGTTGAAGGTTTTAAAAAGGTACCGCATGATTATCCGATGTTAAGTCTTTCAAATGCTTTTAATGAGGGAGATTTGCAAGAGTTTGATAGGAAAAATCGTCAAGCAATTGGGGATAACTTCTCTTATGTTTGTGAATTGAAAATTGACGGCTTAGCGATATCCTTAAAATATGTAGACGGTCTGTTTACGCAAGGGGCAACACGTGGTGATGGTTCGATTGGTGAGGATATTACAGCTAATTTAAAAACAATTCGTGCGATACCTCTTCGGTTAAATGAGCCGTTGACGATTGAAGTACGTGGTGAGGCATATATGCCAAAGAAATCTTTCCAAAAGTTAAATGAAGTTCGAGCAAAAAACGATGAAGAATTATTTGCAAACCCGCGTAATGCAGCGGCAGGTTCACTTCGTCAATTGGATCCGAAAGTAGCTGCCAGTCGTCAATTGGCAACATTTATTTATGCAATTGGCGGGGACGGAGAAACGTATGGTGTAGATGCTCACTCAGAAATGCTCAATTATTTAGAGGGACTAGGTTTCCCATCAAATAAAGAACGAGCACGTTGTAAAACAATTGAGGAAGTTTGGACATATATCGAAAAATGGACAGAAGAGCGTCCAAACCTTGCTTACGAAATTGATGGCATTGTGATAAAGGTAGATCGCTATGCTCAGCAAGATGAGCTAGGCTTTACTGCAAAAAGTCCACGCTGGGCCATTGCCTATAAATTTCCTGCAGAAGAAGTTGTAACGAAGCTACTAGATATCGATTTAACAGTTGGGCGTACAGGTGTTGTTACACCAACTGCAATATTAGCACCAGTGCAAGTTGCAGGAACTACTGTACAACGTGCCTCATTACATAATGAGGATTTAATACGTGAAAAGGACATCCGTCTAGGTGATACAGTCATCATCCGCAAGGCAGGAGACATTATTCCGCAAGTAGTAGGTGTATTACTGGAGCAGAGAGAGGAAAATTCAGTGCCATTTGAGATGCCGGATAATTGCCCTGTTTGTGATAGTGAGCTTATTCGAATCGAAGGAGAAGTAGCATTACGCTGCGTAAATCCAACTTGTTTTGCACAAGTGGCTGAAAGCATTAAATACTTCGTCTCTCGCAATGCGATGAATATTGATGGCTGTGGAGAAAAAGTTGTAGAGCAATTATTACGTGCGGAGTATATTCGAGATGTAGCCGATTTGTATCATTTAACTGTGGAACAGCTTATTGATTTAGAGCGTATGGGTGAAAAATCAGCGACGAATTTAGTCAATGCAATCCAAGCGTCTAAAGAAAATTCGATGGAACGTTTACTTATTGGTCTTGGTATCCGTCATGTTGGTGAAAAAGCGGCTAAAATTGTTTCTGAGCAATTTGGATCGATGGAAGCAGTGATTCAGGCTACAGAAGAACAGCTTATAGCTATTCATGAAATTGGCGATAAAATGGCCGAGTCGCTTGTGCAATACTTTGCAAATGAGGATGCACAAGAAGTAGTCGCGCGCTTAGCTGATGCGGGTGTTAATATGACGTATAAAGGAAAAAAGGTTGAAGTTGCTGTTGGAGATAGTCCATTTGCGGGTAAAACAATTGTCTTAACTGGAAAACTTGTGCAATTGACACGTAATGAAGCAAAGGCGAAAATAGAGGAGTTAGGCGGTATTGTGACAGGAAGTGTCAGTAAAAAAACTGATCTAGTCATAGCCGGTGAAGATGCAGGTTCAAAACTTACAAAAGCCGAGCAACTGGGCATTGAAGTTTGGAATGAAAATGATCTTATTCAACAATTATCAGAGTAAAGGAGTACGTAAAAGATGAAGTCATTTCGACTCATTCCAGCTATAATTGCAGCTGTGATGTTAGTAGGCTGTGTGCCGTCTGCTAAAGAAGATGAAAAACTTACACAAGAGTCGCAACAAAAGAAAGCTGAAACAACGATTATTCCTAGTTTACAGTTAGATGAATCATTTTATAAAACATTAACGCCATATAAAGACAGTGCGAGTCGAGGACTAATTGTTTCAAATATTTACACGAAGTATGATATGAAAGAAGTAGAGAACGGTTTAATGCGTCTTTCTCAGCATGAATTCGATACAGAAAACTTCTATTTCCAAGAAGGTCAATACTTATCTGAAAAAACGGTCAAGTCATGGCTTTCGCGTAGCTCAAAAGATGAAGACGGCTTAAATCCTGCAGCAGTAGAGACAATGACACCAGAAGAACGAGCAGAAAAAGCACCGATTTATTTAGCACATATTGTAGAGCAAAATTACTTAACGGAAGCAGATAATAAAGTGAAGCTTGCTGGTATTTCAATTGGGCTAGCTTTAAACTCTACTTACTATTATCAAAAAGAACAATATGGCGAGTATTACGAAAAAGAAATCAATGAAGCGGAACTTGTTAAGCAAGGGAAGAAAATGGCTGATGAAATCGTTTCTCGTTTGCGTTTACGTGATGGGCTAGGAGATGTACCGATTGTAATAGGTCTGTTTAAGCAAAAGGCACGTAACGACATTATCCCAGGTAGTTATTTTGCCTATAGTACAGTGGAAGCGGGTAAAAGCACTTTGAATGAGTGGGCGCCGATTGACGAAGAATATGTCATGTTCCCAACGGACAAATCACTCGGCTTATACCGAGATGTAAGCAAAAACTTTCAAGACTTTAAGCACGGTGTCGATAAGTATTTTTCAAACTATACGAGTGTAATCGGTACTGGATTTTATCAAAATAAAGAGATTCAAAAACTAAGCATTGAAATACCTATACAATTTTTCGGAACAGCTGAACTGATCGGCTTTACACAATATATTACAGGCATTTTAATCAAACAATTTGCTAATATTAATGTGGAAGTAAGTATTACTTCAATGAACGGTCCAGAAGCATTGATTATTAAAAAGGCGAATGAAACTGAACCATATGTGCATATTTACGATTAACAAGAGTATAGTCAGCGTCTAGCTGGCTATATTTTTACGTGGAGAAAGTTTCTAGGTTTTTGGCGAAAGTTGTGATTTTTAAAGCGAAAAATGTTATGATAATAGCTATGGTTAACTTTATTCAACCCTATTGTTATCAATGAAAACAATCGATCCTGATTCATATTCGGAGGTGTAAATAATGGCGAAATTAACAAAAGAAGAAGTGAAGCACGTTGCGAATTTAGCACGTCTTGCAATTACTGAGGAAGAAGCAGAAAAGTTTGCTGAGCAACTTGGTAAAATCACAGACTTCGCGGAACAATTAAACGAGCTTGATACAACAAATGTTGAACCAACTACACATGTTTTACCACTTGTGAATGTCATGCGTGAAGATGTGGCACATAAAGGTTTAGACCGCGATAAAATGATGTTAAACGTAAAAGAACAAGAAGATGGTCAAGTAAAAGTACCAGCTATCATGTAATACTAAACTCTAGGAGGATTCCTCATGACGTTATTCGAACGTTCAGCAAAAGAGCTACAAGCTGATATACAAGCTGGTAACTTAACAATCGCTGACTTAACAAAAGAAGCATACGAACGCGTTACAAAGCTTGATGGCGATGTACAAGCATTCCTAGCTCTAAACGAAGAAAAAGCAACTGCACTAGCAGCTGAAATGGATAAAGTACCATTCAACGAACGTGGACCACTTTTCGGTCTTCCTATCGGGGTGAAAGACAATATCGTAACAGAAGGCTTAGAAACAACTTGTGCTTCTAAAATCCTTGAAGGCTTCATGCCAATTTACGATGCAACAGTTGTGCACAAACTACGCGAAGCGGGTATGGTGACAATTGGTAAGTTAAACATGGACGAATTTGCAATGGGTTCTTCAAACGAAAACTCATATTATAAAACAACGAAAAACCCATGGAACTTAAATCACGTACCAGGCGGTTCTTCAGGTGCATCTGCAGCAACAGTAGCAGCTGGTGAAGTACCATTCTCACTTGGTTCTGATACAGGTGGTTCAATCCGTCAACCAGCAGCATATTGTGGTGTTGTAGGGATGAAACCTACATATGGCCGTGTATCTCGTTCGGGTCTAGTTGCATTCGCATCTTCTTTAGACCAAATTGGACCAATTACGCGTAATGTAGAAGATAATGCATTATTACTTGAAGCAATCGCAGGCGTAGACGCAAACGATTCAACTTCAGCAGACGTAGCAGTACCAAACTACGCGGCGTCACTTACAGGTGATATTAAAGGTTTACGTATCGCTGTACCGAAGGAATTCCTTGGCGAAGGTGTTGGCGAAGCCGCGAAGCAATCGGTACTAGATGCATTGGAAGTATTAAAATCTTTAGGTGCAACAGTAGAAGAAGTATCTCTACCTCACTCTAAATATGCACTTGCAGCTTACTATATCCTTTCTTCATCTGAGGCATCTTCTAACCTTTCTCGTTTCGATGGTATCCGTTATGGCTTCCGCGCTGAAAACGTAGATAACTTATTAGACCTTTACAAAGAAACACGCGCACAAGGCTTTGGTGATGAAGTAAAACGTCGTATCATGCTTGGTACTTATTCTTTAAGTGCTGGTACTTATGATGCTTACTACAAAAAGGCACAACAAGCACGTACACTGATCAAAGCAGACTACGACAAAGTTTTCGAAGACTTTGACGTAATCATCGGACCAACTACACCAACACCAGCATTTAAAATTGGTGAAAATGTAGATGATCCAATGACAATGTACGCAAATGATATTTTAACAATTCCGATGAACTTAGCGGGTGTTCCTGCGATTTCAATTCCATGTGGTTTTGAAAACGAACTACCATTAGGTTTACAAATTATCGGTAAACACTTCGATGAAGAAACAATTTATCGTACAGCGCATGCTTTTGAGCAAGCAACTGAATTCCATAAACAAGTTCCTCAAATTTGGGAGGGAAAATAACATGAACTTTGAAACAGTCATTGGTTTAGAAGTACACGTTGAGTTAAAAACAAACTCGAAAATCTTCTCTGCGGCACCGAATCACTTTGGTGCTGAGCCAAATACAAATACAACAGTAATCGACCTAGGCTACCCTGGTGTCCTTCCTGTATTAAACAAAAACGTAGTAGATTACGCGATGCGTGCAGCACTTGCACTGAACATGGAAATCGAACAAGAAACTAAATTTGACCGTAAAAACTACTTCTATCCGGATAATCCGAAAGCATACCAAATTTCTCAATTTGATAAGCCAATTGGTAAAAACGGCTGGGTTGATATCGAGGTAGACGGTTATACAAAACGTATCGGTATTACACGTCTTCACATGGAAGAAGATGCAGGTAAACTAACTCATGGTAGCGATCATTCTCTAGTAGACTTTAACCGTCAAGGCACGCCACTTGTAGAAATCGTTTCTGAGCCAGATATCCGCACGCCAAACGAAGCGTATGCGTATCTTGAAAAAATAAAATCAATCATCCAATATACAGATGTTTCTGACTGTAAAATGGAAGAGGGCTCTTTACGTTGTGATGCCAACGTTTCAATCCGTCCATACGGTCAAGAACAGTTCGGTACAAGAACAGAGCTTAAAAACTTAAACTCATTCAACTTCGTACGTCGCGGCTTAGAGCATGAAGAATTACGTCAAGCAGACGTATTACTTTCAGGCGGTAAAATTGAGCAAGAATCACGTCGATTTGATGAAAAAACAGGTAAAACAATTCTTATGCGTGTTAAAGAAGGAACGGATGACTACCGTTACTTCCCAGAGCCAGACTTAGTGCGTCTGTCAATCGACAACGACTGGCTTGAGCGTGTACGTGCAGAGATTCCAGAGCTTCCAGATGCTCGTAAAAAACGTTATGTGGAAGAGTTAGGCTTAACAGCTTATGATGCAGGTGTACTTGTTCTTTCTAAAGATATTTCTGATTTCTTTGAAGGCATGGTAACAGCTGGAGCGGACGCAAAACTTTCTGCAAACTGGTTAATGGGTGACGTTTCTGCTTACTTAAACGCAGAACAAAAAGAGCTTAAAGATACAGCACTAACAACAGAAAACCTAGCTGGTATGGTGAAGTTAATCGCCGACGGCACAATTTCTTCTAAAATCGGTAAAAAAGTATTTGCTGAATTAGTTGAAAATGGTGGTTCTGCAGATGAAATTGTTAAAGCAAAAGGGTTAGTTCAAATTTCTGACGAAGGCGCGCTACTTGCCATCGTTTCAGAAGTATTAGACAATAATCCACAATCGATCGAAGACTTTAAAAATGGTAAGGATCGTGCAATTGGCTTCCTAGTTGGTCAAATTATGAAAGCAACTAAAGGACAAGCGAACCCACCAATGGTCAATAAATTATTACAACAAGAAATTGCGAAACGCTAATTTTTTGTGATAGAAGAAAAAAGCCAAGAGAGCAAAAAAATGCTTTCTTGGCTTTTTATATACAAAAAAGATGATAAAGATAACAAATAGATGGAAATAGAGCATTTAATAGTTGTTTAAAATACGTATTCATAGCAAAATATAGAATAGATGTACTATATGATTTCTAGGGGGAATGGAGTAAGATGAAAACAGAACAAGCATATTTCAATGAAGCGATTTCAATACAACAATATATGGACAATATGTCTACATTAAAAGAGGATAGTTTCCTTATTTATGATGGATTCGAAGTCCCAACTAATGATGAATTCATTACCCTATTAAAAGAAAAGAAACCAAAGATTTTAACGATTACAGAAGATTGGTGCGGGGATGCCATGTTAAACAATCCCATTATTCGACGTGTAGCAGAAGCGGCAGATTTGGACATGCGTGCAGTATTGCGTGATGCTGACACAGATTTAATCGACCGTTATTTAACGAATGGTGGTCGTGCCATTCCTATGTACGTATTGTTAAGCGATGTTGGTGAAGTGATTGGCAAATGGGGACCGCGTGCGCCTGAATTGCAAGCTAATGTTGTCAACAAACGCGCAAGCTTGCCAGACAAAGAAGATCCAACATTCGAAGGAGCACAAAAAGCGTTATATGCTGAGATTCGTGAAGAAAATGTTTCAAACAAAGAATTTTGGACATTTGTCTATGAAGATTTCAAAAAGCATGTAACGGCAGCATTCCGTTAAAAGTTGATGGAATAGAATCTTATGAAGCAGGAAGGTATCATATGAAACGAGCGAGAATCATATATAATCCTACATCTGGTCGTGAGGCATTTAAAAAGCACTTACCAGTCGTATTGGAAAAATTAGAAATAGCAGGATATGAAACGTCTTGTCATGCAACTACATGTGAAGGTGATGCAACAAGCGCTGCTAAAGTGGCAGTAGAGCGGGGCTATGATATTGTCATTGCCGTTGGTGGTGATGGCACATTGAACGAAGTTGTTTCAGGTATAAGTCAGTTTGAAAATCGCCCAAAGATTGGTTTAATTCCGATGGGGACAACAAATGACTTCGCACGGGCAGTGCATATTCCGCGAAAAATTGATGATGCACTTGACATTATTATTAAAGGAGATACGCTACCTGTTGATGTTGGGTTATTAAATGGTGAACGCTATTTCATTAATATCGCTGCTGGTGGTCGTATTACAGAGTTAACTTATGAAGTGCCGAGCAAGATGAAAACGATGCTAGGGCAGTTAGCATACTACGTTAAAGCGGTAGAAATGATCCCATCTATTAAAGCGACGCATATGCGTATTGAATACGATGGTGAAGTTTTTGATGGCGATACAATGATGTTTTTATGTGGTTTAACGAACTCGGTTGGGGGCTTTGAAAAATTAGCACCAGATGCAAGTATTAACGATGGCAAGTTCACTTTAATTGTTTTGAAAAAAGTAAGCTTACCTGAATTCGTACAGCTTGCAGCGATGGCATTGCGCGGAGAGCATTTGAATGACAATCGTGTTATTTACAAAAAAGCGAGCGTTGTGAAAGTGACGTCAATGGATGAGGTGCATTTAAATTTAGACGGCGAATATGGTGGCGATGTGCCAGCTACATTTGAAAATTTAAAACAACATATTGAAATTTTTGTACCACTAGAAAATATCCGTAAAGAAGATCGCGTCTAACAAAAAGTAGACGAATTATCCACATAGATTTAGGGAAACATAAATGGAATAAGAAAAAAGTTTGACGAATATGCGTATATAAGTTGAACAAAAAATGAAACCTTTATAATAGGCCGAATTTTCGGTACATTATAAAGGTTTTTTTCGTGGAAATAGTGGAAAATAGGATGTAGAAAGGAAAGGAAGTGTTGCATTTGTATAAATCACAAGAAAAAAAGCTTATGATGTTAAGTTTTGGTGTTGCAATTATTATGCTGCTTTCCATACTCGGTCGAATATTTGGAAGTTAGGAGGGTACAATAATGGTCAATGAATCAGCAGTTTTCTGGAGTAGAGCTTTAACGGAATTGACACTATCATTTCATATTATTTATGCCACAATTGGTGTTGGTATACCACTAATGATTATGATTGCACAGTGGACGGGATACAAAAATAATGATGAGCACTACATTTTAATGGCCAGACGGTGGGCACGAGGTTTCGTCATAACCGTTGCAGTTGGGGTAGTAACAGGGACAGCAATTGGATTACAATTATCACTGTTATGGCCGAATTTTATGCAGCTTGCTGGTCAAACAATCGCATTACCGCTATTTATGGAAACATTTGCGTTTTTCTTCGAGGCTATTTTCTTAGGTATTTACTTATATACATGGGATCGTTTTGATAGCCAGAAAAAACATATGCTACTACTAATTCCTGTAGCAATTGGCGCATCTATGTCAGCGGTATTTATTACGATTGTAAATGCTTTTATGAATGCACCACAAGGCTTCGATGTAGTAGACGGTGAGCTTGTAAATATTCAGCCTTTGTTGGCGATGTTGAACCCTGCGATGCCGACAAAGGTGGCGCATGTCGTTGTGACAGCGTACATGACTTCAGCATTTGTTCTAGCTTCAATAGCAGGCTACCGTATTTTAAAGGGATCGAAGCATGTTTATCATAAAAAAGCATTATTCTTATTAATGAAGATAGGATTAATCTTCTCGATTGCTGCAGCAGTTATCGGTGATTTCTCAGGTAAATATTTGGCGGAATATCAACCTGAAAAATTAGCGGCAGCGGAATGGCATTTTGAAACAGGAGACAAAGCAGAACTTGTATTATTCGGTGTTTTAGATGGTGAAGAAGTGAAGTATGCCATTAAAATTCCATATGCATTAAGTATTTTAGCGCATAATAATCCGATGGCAGAAGTAATAGGCTTAGACCAATTTGCAGAAGAAGATAGACCACCATTATATATTCATTACTTATTTGATATTATGGTAATGATTGGTATGTTTATGTTATTCGTATCACTTATTTATATTATAGGGAAAAGACGTGGTTGGGCATTTATTCAGAAACGTTGGTACAACTGGGTTATTGTTGCCGGTGGACCACTTTCGATCATTGCGATTGAAGCAGGTTGGTGGTTGGCAGAAGTAGGACGACAACCGTGGATATTACGAGGCTATATGCGAACAGCAGAGGGTGCCACAACAAGTAATCATGTAGATTTAATGCTCGTGTTATTCGCAGGTGTTTATTTAGTTCTTGGGGCCGGTAGTGTTGTCGTACTTATTCGTATGTTTAAGAAAAATCCAATTGAACAAGAAATTGAAGATCGTCATTCTGAAAAGGGCGGTGACATCTTATGACATTAGAAATTTTAGGTATTTCAGTTTTATGGCTATTTTTGTTTGGCTATGTCATTATCGCGTCCATTGACTTTGGTGCAGGTTTTTTCAATGCTTACAGTTTAATGATTGGGAAAAATCACATTTTGACGAGTATTATTAAGCGTTATTTATCGCCAGTTTGGGAAGTAACGAATGTCTTTTTAGTGTTCTTCTTCGTTGGCATTGTAGGCTTTTTTCCGCAAACAGCCTTTTACTATGGAACGATTTTACTCATCCCGGTCAGTATTTCGCTCGTACTATTGGCAATTCGTGGATCATACTATGCATTTGAAGCATATGGATCGCGAGGGCATATTGGGTACACGCTAACGTACGGAATTTCAGGATTACTAATTCCAGCATCCTTTTCCGTTGTATTTGCCATTGCTGGTGGTGGTTTTGTGAATATGGTGAATGGCCAACCAGTACTCGATTATTTGGTGTTGTATACAAGTGCATACGCTTGGAGTATTGTCGTCTTGAGTATTGCTGCGGTGCTCTATATTTCAGCGGTATTCCTTACGTGGTACGCTTACAAAGCAAATGATGCGGATGCGACAAAGTTAATGCGAAAATACGCACTTGTTTGGGCGGTGCCATTAATGGTTAGTGCGCTCGGTATCATGTATGAAATGAAAAGCATCAATCCGGAAAGTTATAGCAATATGGTTAACTTATGGTGGATGTTTGCTATTTCGGCCATTCTATTTATCATTACTTTCGCGCTAATCTGGATGAAAAAAAGCTATGGGCTGGCAGTCATTTT
>JAVWKG010000076.1:0-14105 GCA_036638655.1 Lysinibacillus sp.
AATAGCTCTTCTATTTATTATAGTGACTTGGAGTGCAAGGCGGGAACATCGCGAGCGGAAAGCCCCGCAGGAACATTAGAGGAACGGAGCCTAAGTGTGCCACATCCATGTGGCAACCGCTTCATGACCAATTTCGTGTTGACCTGAGGAGATTGGAGCCGTGCTTTGCGAAAAGCGTCCGCCTGGAACGGAAAGTCACGGGGCCTTAAGGACACTTGTAAAAAAGCTTATATTTTCTTATCGGGTTATTGCCAAAACATGTGCTTGACTTAAAAGAAACCTACAATATGTAATCACATGGAACGAAGGGCGGCGACTCCTGCGGGATTAGCGAGGCAGACGAGACCCCGCACGAAGCGTAGCGTAGGAGGAGGCTCGGCGCTCGCCCCGCGGAAAGCGTCCGCCTGCAGTGGAATGTACTGTCAAGTACTGATGATGGTGTAGAACTTTCTCTCAAAAAAACTACTCCGACAACTTTTTTAAAAGTATTTTCGGAGTAGCACTATTTTCATTTATTTAAACACCTTTGCGCTTCGGATGTATTCAATATCATCTACATCCAAGCGTGCGTTCACTACACGAGCTGCGGCAAATAAATAATCCGATAGACGGTTCAAATATTTCAGGACAACTTTTGGCACATCGTCAATTTCCTTCATAAGTGTCACCATTTGGCGTTCAGCTCGGCGTGTTACTGTACGCGCGATATGAAGCGTTGCTGCTGCTGGAGCCCCACCTGGTAGAATAAAGCGTTCCAGCGGAGGTGCTTCGTCTGTTAATTCATCAATACGCTTTTCCATCGCTTCAATAGGTGCTTCAGTTAGTTTATAATGACGCTCTTTCATGACGTTCGCAAGGTCCCCACCACCATCAAATAGCTCATGCTGAATCGTTTCCAAATCTGCAAGGATATCTTTAAAAAGCTCTTTATCTAGCTCACTAACAGCTTTTCCGATAAATGAATTCAATTCATCAATTGTGCCATATGTCTCCACACGCAAGCTATCTTTATCAACACGACCACCAATAATACTCGTTTTGCCCGTATCACCTGTTTTTGTATAAAGCTTCATTGCGATCATCTCCTACGCTCGGTTTTTATAATTGCGAATGGCCTTTACAGTTGTTTCAAAAACACCTTTACCAATTATTTTTCCTACATCTGTAATTGGACCACCATAATCCATTTCTTCGCCATTTTGCGTTGCGGCAATGAGTAAACTATCCGTCGCAGTGCCCGTTGCAATTGTATTCGTACGTGCATCTCGAATATTTTCTGATTGTAATGCCTTCGTTTTCGCCTCATTGGCCGTCATCATTGCTTGAAAAAAAGCTTCTTCGGACAAGCAGCCATTAATTATAACCCACGTATTAATAGTGCCGATATGCGGGAGTTCCTGTCTTTCATGTGTGCGCGACACATCAACGGCATTACCAACACCCGCCGTTACCATAACAAACAGCGTACCAAAAGACATTGCGTACTCATTAATTTCTACAAGCTCTGGCGTTACAGCCGTTAACATAACAACTGTATTTGTAGATGAAAAATGTTGTGTTTGCAAAAATCCCCACACTTCATCTTTCACATCAGTTGTAGCATACTCTCCAGGTACTGTCCGATTAATAAAGCATGCATACCAACCGATACCAGGGTTATGGACCGCTGAAGATACTGTTTTCAATGGCCAATCTGACTTGAACTGTATAAGGTCTTTTGCTATGTGAAAATTAGCGCGTGTAATTGTTGTAGAGGATTGTTCATTACTAACAGCAGGCATGATTGTAATTTGTGGCTTTGGTATTTCAGGATGTGCATACGTCGTCACCCTCGCCTTATATACAGCCTCAATTTGCTCTGCCTTTAGCACCTCATGCGGCACACCCACAACACGCACAACTCCATCCTCCATTAACAATAATTCATCACAATAAAGTGAAGCAAGATTCATGTCATGAAAAACGGAAATTACGGTTAAGCCACTTTCTAATGCTTCTTTTCTTATCATATCTAAAAGTTGGCGTTGATGTGCAATATCCAGATGATTCGTCGGTTCATCTAATAATAAAATTTCAGCTGTTTGCGCCAAAGCTTGCGCTACAAATACGCGCTGCTGTTCACCACCAGATAAAAATTCCATTGGTGTATGCTCATAACGCGTGACACCTGTTTGCTCCATTGCGCGTAAAACAGCCTGTTCATCCTGCTTTGACCAGCTTGCGAAAAATCCTGTTTGATGTGGATAACGACCAAGCGATACGGTTTCGCGCACAGTATTTGAAAATGCATTAGCATGCAATTGCGGTAACACAGCCATTTTTTTCGCTAGCTCACGCGCATTGTAATTTTTAATGTTTTTTCCATCTAGTGTAACCGTACCACCTGTCGCAGGTAAAACACCACTTATCACTTTCAAAAGTGTCGATTTCCCACTACCATTAGGACCTAGTATACCTAGAATCTTACCTTTCCCAACACTAAAACTAATATCCTTCACAATTGACTTTGCATTATACCCACCTGTGATTTGCTCCACAGTAATCATGCACGCACCTCTTTTCTACTACGTCTTTGTCTAAAAAAGATATAAGAGAATACAGGTGCGCCGATAAACGCCGTAATGACGCCAATTGGCAGCTCTTTCGGCATAATAATTGTACGTGCAACTAAATCACAAATAATAAGTAATGTGGCACCGTTTAAAAAGGATAATGCTAATAAATGACGGTGATCCGTTCCCCAAACCATGCGTGTCATATGTGGGACAACAAGACCGACAAAGCCAATTGTGCCTGACACAGCAACAGCTGCTCCAGTTAATATTGAGCCACCTACCAGTATGAGAAATTTACTTCGCTTCACATCGACACCTAGATGCTGCGCACGTTCTTCACCATATAGGAGCGCATTCAACTCTCTTCTTTGTGTCCACAGCATAAGCGAACCAATCACGACAAATGGTAGTATCATTTGCACATACGGCCAGCCACGCATCGACACAGAGCCAAGTAGCCAACCGACAATTTGCCTTAACTCTTCACCTGATAAAGCAATCATTAATGACATCACTGACCCTAAAAACGAACTAAAAATAACACCTGTCAAAATAAGTGTTTCCATTTTCAACGTACGATCCACAAGTCGCGCAAAGCCCATCACTGCAACCATTGCGACAGTTGCACCAATCATACTAAAGACTGGTAATGTATATAAACCTACAACCGGAATAGAAATACTAAAGAATATTGTCAGCACAGCACCTACAGAGGCACCTGATGATACGCCTAATGTATAGGGATCTGCTAATGGATTTTTCAATAACCCTTGGAATGCCGCACCTGCAATAGCAAGTGATGCACCAACGAGCCCCGCTAAAATGACCCTTGGCATGCGTATTTTCCATAGTATATTTGCAGCAACTTCATCTACTTCAGGATTCCATAATATTTCTAACGGTACTTTAACCGTTCCGATTGACACGCCACACCAAATACTAATGATGAGTAGTGTAATGGCTGTACTGTACGCAAAAAGCGTTTTACTCATTAAAAGCCTCAGGATAGATTGCTTTCGCTAGTTCTTCTAGACCGTCAGCTAAACGAGGACCTTGACGCACTGTCGTATTTGGATCAACTAAGAAAATATCATTATTTTTCACTGCTGTCACTGTTTCAAAACCTGGGCGTTGTGGAATTGTTTTTAAAATATCCGGTACATAGTTATAAGTGACAATGATCACATCTGGATTTTTCTTAATAATTTGTTCTGCATCAATTTTGTAAAAGCCACTTACATCAGCAGCAACATTTTTAGCATTAATCATTTCAAGCATTTCCTGCATAAATGTATCTTTACCTGGTGTGTAGACCTCTGGAACATCTCCATTTTCAATAAAGACATTTTTAGGTTCAACATTTGCTACTTTCGCCTGAACTTCTTTAACTTTCGCCTTCATATCAGCAACGATTTTCTCCGCTTCTTCTACTTTATCTGTTGCACGGCCTAGTTGCTCAATTGTTTTATACGTTTCTGGGAAGTCTTTTGCATCCTCCACTACAAATACTTTAACCCCTGCCGATTCAAGCTGGTCCTTCGCTCCTTCTAGTGAAGCAATACCTGAATCATGGGCAAATACTACATCTGGTTGAAGTGCAATAATTTGCTCAATATTAAATTCCATGCTGCCCACTTTCTCTTTCGCAGCAGCTTCAGCAGGGTAATCATCATAATCATTTACCCCAACGATTTCATTGTTCAACCCAAGTTCAAATAGTATTTCAGTATTACTTGGAATAAGTGAAATAATCTTTTTAGGTGGTGCTTCTAGTGTAATGTCTTTGCCCGTTGCATCTGTCAATGTTACTGGGAAAGTTGCTTCATCTACCTTTGCATCCCCTTGTTTGTCTCCCTGTTCTGTTTGCGGTTTGTCGTCTTTCGGCTTTTCCTCACCACATGCTGCTAGTAATCCAATTGCTAAAAATGCTGATAACCCTATTTTCCAATACTTTTTCATTTCTATTTCCTCCTTAAGTTGTATATGTGGAGCGATTAGTATTTTATTTACCTGGAATGGTGAACAAAAAAAGCCCCCGTTACATAACGAGAGACTTTAAAGCGACATAAAAAAATGCGCCATCCTATCCTCGTAGGCTGTAACGTGTTTCATCATAAAGGCAGGTCTCCTGGCTCGTGCTCGAAGCGTTTTTTCATACCTTCCCGGAATTCCCCAGTGGCATTTGTTGAAAAAACTAACACTTACAGTGGCGGGACCGCATCGGAATTCAACCGACTTCCCTTTTCACTCTATCCTTGATGGATAAAGAACCTTTATGTTTTTCTTTTATTATACATGAAAAATGAATTAGACAAAGATTAAATATACTGACTCTTTATTATATTAATATGCAATTATATTTTCATTGCTTGCTCAATAAGAAATACCTCCTTTATGTAGCAATATGAGCATTTTCTCGGTGAATGCGGACCAGTCTACTTATTTCAATTTTTAAAAATACTATTCTTTCACCATACTATCTGAAAACTGATTTTACTTATCAAACTAACTATTTTTTTCTCTACTTTAGCGTGGAAAGTCGATTTCGAGAGTATTGAGCTTCGATTCGAGAGTAAACGCACCCAATTCGAGAGTAATTGATGCTTTCAGCGAAAAATAGACTTCTCGATATGGGTATTTTTACAGCAGGAGTGTAGTTTCACTTTATTCCGAGTGTATTTTTCTTCACTCCTCCCGCTAAAAGAACGTTTACATGCAAAAAAAGAGTTTCCGCATGAAAAATCGGAAACTCTTCCTGTTGTTTTTACATTTTTTCCGGTGCAGATACGCCAATTAGACGTAATGCGTTGGCAATTGTTGTACGAACTGCAGTAATTAGGGCTAAACGAGCTTCAGTCAACTCTTTGTTCGTCGCATCTAATACTTTTTCTGCATTGTAGAAACTGTGGAATGTGGCTGCAGTTTCTTGAATGTAGTTTGCGATACGGTGCGGTGTGCGGTGTTTTGCTGCATCCGCTACGACTTTCGGGAAGTCGCCTACTTTTTTCAGTAGATCGATTTCTTTTTCCGCTACTAACAGATTCAAGTTGTCCGTAGAAGCAGCGAATCCTTGCTCGCTAGCAGAACGTAAAATCGATGAAATACGTGCATGTGCATATTGCGCATAATACACAGGGTTTTCATTTGATTGGGATACAGCAAGGTCTAAGTCAAAGTCCATATGTGAATCGCCAGCAGTTTTCACGAAGAAGTAACGTACAGCATCTAAGCCTACTTCTTCTACAAGTTCACGCATCGTTACCGCGTTACCTGTACGTTTCGACATTTTAAACTTCTCGCCATTTTTATACAGTTGCACCATTTGGATAATTTCCACTTCTAATGTATCGCGTTCATAGCCTAATGCTTCAATCGCCGCTTTCATACGTGGAATATAACCGTGGTGATCAGCGCCCCAAATATTAATTAATTTATCGAAGCCACGTACAATTTTGTCCTGATGGTACGCGATATCCGGTGTAAGGTATGTGAATGAGCCATCATTTTTAATAAGTACGCGGTCTTTGTCATCACCAAATGTTGTTGAACGGAACCAAGTCGCACCGTCTTCTTCAAATACATGACCATTCGCTTTTAACTTATCTAATGCCACTTCAATTTTGCCGTTGCCATATAATGAAGTTTCAGAATACCAAACGTCAAAGTTTACACGGAAGTTAGCAAGGTCTGTTTTTAATTTATCTAACTCTAAAGCAAGGCCATGTTGACGGAAGAAAGCAAAACGCTCTTCATCCGCTTTACCTAAAATTGCATCGCCGTGTTCTTCTTTTAATTTACCAGCGATATTAATAATATCAGCGCCATGATAGCCATCTTCAGGCATTGCCGCATCCATTCCTAAAGCTTGCTTATAGCGTGCTTCCAAAGAATATGCCAGGTTATTAATTTGGTTCCCTGCATCATTAATGTAATATTCACGAGATACATCATAGCCCGCCATATCTAAAACGTTACACATTGAATCCCCTACAGATGCTCCGCGCGCGTGCCCTAAATGAAGATCCCCCGTTGGATTAGCCGATACGAACTCCACTTGCACTTTTTCACTAGCACCAGCTTTTGAGCGACCATAGTCTGCACCTTGCTCAAGCACGGCTGTTACTACGCCTACAAGGAAATCTTTACGTACAGTAATGTTCATGAAGCCCGGGCCTGCAATGTCGATTTTCTCGATATCTGTGCCTTCTGTTTCTAGGTTAGCTAAAATAGCTTCTGCAATCGCACGAGGTGGCTTTTTTGCCAATTTTGTTAATTGCATAGCGATATTTGTTGCATAGTCGCCGTTCGCTTTATCTTTTGGTGTTTCAAGATGAATATTTAACTCTGTGCCCGCTTCCACTAGGCCTGCTTTTTCTACAGCCTGCGCAATCGCTGCTTTAACGGCTTGTTGTACTTGTTCTACTGCGTTCATCATTGTACCTCCGTAAATGTAATGTCTACTATATAATTGCCAACGGACTGTTCGCCCATTACTAGATCATATTGCACATAAAAGTGCCCACTCGCCTCTTGACGCTCAAATGTCAATTTTTTTGTTTGCGTTAGGAGTGGTACCGAACCGAATTCACTTTCATAATTCCCGATTTGTTGTTCTGTAATATCAAGCGGTAGGCGCATCACTACTGCACCAGCTCGCATAATAAGTGCTCGCTCTTCGCTAATTTTCATCGTCGTGCGGATTGTCTTATCCTCTTGCACTTCTTCATATTTTAAATAGGTATTACCTGCTTTTTCAAGTAGCTGCCCATTTAGCCACATTTCTAATGTTTCGGACTCCCCATCAATCGGACGAATCGTAGAAATGAGCTTAATGTTCACCTGCGATTTTGCTTCGTTCGCCATCATGGTTTGCTCCTTCTTATATCTTTTTACTATAACCTTTTTATTATATATTAGAAATGAAGCAAAATACAACATGCAAGTGTTGTGAAGTCTGTGAAATAAGCGTTTGTGATCGTATTCTTTTTGTAGAATCTACGCATGATTTTTGGGCTAATTTACGAGGGTATAAGGTTAGTTATGAAAATACTTATAGATTTCTTTTAAAAAAAGTGACCTTCTTATACTTGCAAAGAAAAGTAGAAATACAAAAAAGGATGGTGATTTATAACTGAATCATCATCCTTTTTTTGTTGTATTAGCATAAATATATGGATCCATATACTACTGTGAAGCCCTTGTGTATTTTTCAACAATCGCTTGTTTCAGTTGAGTGGATGAAACTTGACCATTTCATATTGGTTTAAGAGGTTTTGTGTAAATGCACTCGATTTTCCACCGTCAATTGCAGCCATACCAACTGCGAATTGTACTTACTTTTTACGTTCTAGGCGTGAATTTTCTTTCATTATTAACACCCTTGATTTATTGATATATCCATTATGTGTCCACGGGAAACAAATTTCACCCCCTGTCATCACTAATTTCCCACTCCACTATCTATTTCACCCAACCTAATATCATTTCTCTCAGTAATTTACTCGCTGTATTGGCTGTCATTTCAGATGTATCATAGATTGGTGCTACTTCTACTAAATCGAAGCCGACAACATTGACACCACTCGCTGCAATAGCATGAATAGATGCTAACAATTCCTTCGATGTAATACCACCACAATCCACAGTGCCTGTACCTGGTGCATGTGCCGGGTCTAATACATCAATATCAATCGTTACGTAGACATTGCGACCCGCTAATGTTGGCAACACTTCTTTTAACGGCTCTAATACTTCAAATTTTGAAATGTGCATGCCGTTTTCCTTTGCCCATTCGAACTCTTCCTTCATACCTGAACGAATACCGAATGAGTACACATTTTTCGGACCGATATGCTCGGCAATTTTACGAATCGGTGTTGAATGTGATAGCGGCTCGCCCTCATACTCCACACGTAAATCTGTATGTGCATCGAAATGAATGATTGCTAAATCATCATACTTTGCAGCAACAGCCTTCATCACAGGCCATGACACTAAATGCTCCCCGCCCATACCAACTGGGATTTTTCCGTCTGCTAAAAGCTTTACGATGAATTTTTCAATTTCATCTAAAGAACGCTGAGCATTACCAAATGGTAGCGGAATATCCCCTGCATCAAAGTACTTCACTTCCTCTAAATCACGGTCTAAATACGGACTATACTCTTCAAGACCAATCGACACCTCTCGAATACGCTGCGGACCAAAGCGAGATCCTGGTCGATAACTGACTGTCCAATCCATCGGCATACCGTAAATCACGGCTTGTGCATCCTCGTAAGTTGGATGACTTTTTATAAAAACATTTCCTGAGTAAGCTTCATCAAATCGCATAGTAAACCCTCCATTATATCTTTTATGAATTTTAGTAGAACGAACGCCATTTTGCATAGTTCTGTTGTATCCTATTTAACCTTCTTTTATGTACCAACTATTCGATGAAACACGTTAGCTTACACAATTGAAAGACTGTCAACATGAAACCTTCTTACGTACTTGCTCGTATACATTAATAGATATTTCGACATAATTCTTGTATTATCAACATTTAGGAATAACTTGTCGGCTTATAAAGTTTTATGTAAAATATTCAAAACTTGAAAACAGTACAAAAAAAGTATAGTTGTTTTTGAACAAAGTGCAATAGTTTTTTCGCACATATTTTCGTTTAAACGGAGATATTCAAACACATACTATACACAAGTTGTGAGAAAACGAGGTGTTGTAAGATGAAAAGGAAAATATACCAACGTAAGAAGAAGCGTGCCAATAGAACACGCAAAACACTTACTCTTTTTATCGCCTTTGCATCTGCTGCCGTAGTGGCATTCATTGCCTTACGTATATATGTTCAAGTGGCTGGCGCTCCACCATTAACGGTGCCAAAAGCATCTATCTTTTTAGATGAAAATAACAACCAAATTGGTGACCACTTTACGAGCGAAAGACGTTATTGGGTTGAGCTCGATAAAATATCACCTTATTTAGTAGAAGCAGCAGTTGCTGTAGAAGATAAAGATTTTTATGAACATAGTGGATTTGATTATTCACGAATTGCCGGCGCCATTTTAGTGGATATTAAAGCGGGCAGTAAAGTCCAAGGAGCTAGTACAATTACGCAGCAATACGCTCGTAACCTTTATTTAACTCATGAAAAATCTTGGACTCGTAAAGCAAACGAAGCACTTTACGCTTACCGATTGGAAGTCTTTTACGATAAAGAAGAAATTTTAGAAGGCTACTTGAATACCGTTTACTACGGACATGGCATGTATGGTGTTGAAGCTGCCAGTCGTTACTATTTCGGGAAGTCAGCCAGTGATTTAACATTAGCTGAAGCATCGATGCTCGCTGGTGTACCGAAAGGACCAAGTAGCTATTCCCCTATTGCGAATCTGGAAAAAGCAACGAATCGGCAACACATCATTTTACGCTTAATGGAGGAACAAGGTGTCATTACAACAGCAGAAAAAACGCGAGCAATAGAGGAAAAAATTGTACTAAAAAATGAAACATGGGTAGCATCCAAATCCATTGCCCCTTACTTTTTAGATGTAGCTTGGCAAGAAGCGAGTGAATTACTAAAAACGAAAAATCTAGATATCAGTGAAGGTGGCTGGACGATTAAAACAACACTCAATACCGCTCACCAAAAAGCTGCTGAAGAGGCTGTACAAAAAAACATGCCGAAAGACGACTTGCAAGCTGCATTGGTCAGCATGGAATCTAATACAGGTGCCGTAACCGCCCTTGTTGGTGGACGAGACTACGCTACAAGCTCGTTCAACCGTGTGACACAGGCGAAACGTCAGCCAGGCTCGACAGTTAAGCCATTACTCTATGCCGCGGCACTTGAGAACGGCTATACACCATTAACATATTTAGATGTAGGTGAAACAACTTTCACCTACGATAAAGGTCGAGGCACATATAAACCGAAAAATGTTAATGGTCAATTCGCTGAACATGAAATGTCGATGGCACAAGCAATGGCAATTTCTGATAATATTTACGCAGTGAAAACGCTCGAAGACATTGGATTCAAAGCATTCAAGGATATGGCAGATCGTTTCGATGTTAATATCGGCAATAAAAACAATCTATCTTTGGCGCTTGGTAGTGCGGAGACAAATTTATATGACATGACGAATGCCTACAATATTTTGGCTTCCGAAGGTCGTAAAACAACACCAACAACGATTCTTTCGATTACCAATGCAAATGGCGATGTCATTTATGAATCAGATTTATTGAAGAAAGAAGAGCAAGAAAAAGTAATTTCTAAAACAGATGCTTACTTGCTTTCTGAAATGATGACAGGTATGTTCGACCCAGTTTTCAGTGATTACTCTCCAGCAACTGGTATCTCGATTCGCTCTCGTATGACACATACGTACGCTGCTAAATCGGGTTCAACAAATAGTGATCAATGGCTAGTCGGATACACACCGAATATTACAGCTGGTGTGTGGAATGGCTATGATCAAGGAAAAACACTTGAAGAAAAAGAAGATTTAGTAGCTACTAAACAAATATGGATCGATTTTATGGAAACTGTGAATACAGGAACAAAAAATCAGAAATTTAAAAAACCAAGTGGAGTTTCAGGGGCTGTCGTTGATGTATACAGTGGCAAACTCGCAACGAAGTCCTGTCCAGACCAACGTCTCGTGTATGTGAAAAAAGCAGACGTACCTACAGAAAAGTGCTCTGGCTTTAAGCCGCTGAACAAGGACTCTTGGGACGACCTATGGGAAACAATGCCGTTTTCTATTTTCCGAAACGATAAGAAAGAGACAATCAATGAATAAAAAAAGCTTTCTCTTCCCCGGATACATGTCCGTGGGAACAGAAAGCTTTTCTTTTTTTGGCCAGCGAAAGGATGAGAATCATGGGGCATTCGGCTTGGGTGTTACAAATGCCGCATAGCACTCATCACTATTCGTTTGACCAAGTGTCCTAGCTTACTAATTTGTAAGCTCTGTACCAAGTGTACTTTTTTTCCTTGACAGTTTCAACCTCATATCCATACCCTTTGTGAAATGTCACAGATTGTTCAATCATTCTTACTCAATTATACATTTAAGTCTTGACGTAACTTCATTTCACTACGTTCCCACATTTCAGGATTGAGTGTTTGTAAGAAGTCCGCTAGTATCTTTTTAGATGGCGCATCTATATGTTCGACCAGTATATGGCGTTTCATTGATTTATCCATTTTGTTAACGTGGTCGGCCAAAATTTTGTAGCCACGACGTTTTTCACGATTCACAACCATTTCACATGCAGCAACACCAGCATAATAAGGGCCGTCTGCTTTGTGGTCCACTGTCACCCAGACAAGCCAGTACGGTTTGCCCCCCTCAGAATCTTCCCGATTTGTCGTGAATTTAATACCTCTCTCTATATCACTACGTGCATGCATAGCACCCACTTCAACTGTCGCTGTGTTTTCTTCAATATCTATCATGACAGGCGAAACATTCTCAAGTGAAAGAGACCCGACGCCAAATCCTTTATGTCCATCTGTTGGATCATTCTTTATAATCGTAAATCCCATTTTTTGTTTTGGTTTTTCGTCATTTGTCATTCTTAAATCCCCTCCATTCTGCTATTATTTAAATATACACTAAAATTCCATGAAGGAGGCAGTATTATGCCATACGTTACAGTAAAAATGATCGAGGGTCGCACAGACGAACAAAAGCGCGCCCTAGTAAAAGAAGTGACAGAAGCCGTTTCTCGCACAGTAAACGCACCAGCTGAAAACGTAACTGTTTTTATCGAAGAAATGCCTAAAAACCACTACGGTGTTGCAGGCACTCTTTTTAGCGATAAATAAGAATCACCCTTCTAACAGCTTGCCCGCAACTTCTCGGCAAGCTGTTTTTTTGTTTGCATGGGTGCGAGCTACCGCGGTTCTCGAGTTCTATCGGCGCTTTTTGCTCCTCAAAAAAATCTATAAATTAATCTAATTCTTTTTCCCAACCTTCTTCGAGAGTTCCTCTGGCGCTTCACTCACTGGATAACTTTCCACGAACTCAGCCTGAACAGACAATCGTTTATGACCTTCTTCCGCACAAGTAATCAACGTTAAAATGGCTTGCCCTGGTACGTCATTAATTACGAAAACGTCTGTTGCTTCAATAATATCTTTTGACATCAGGTGATATACATAAATTTTCGTTTTGTCCGTTAAATAAATGGCGTCTCCCACTTCAGCGTGATATAGCGGACCAAAGAGAATATCTTTTTCTTCAAAATAATGTCCCGCCAGCGCATAATTACCTTCACCAAGTGTTTGATTTGGCTTCATAGTACCTGCCCCCGCAGCAAGTGCCGCATTTCCGACACCTTTTATAATGGGTAACTGCATGCCCACACTCGGCATCACAATGCTACCGATAACTGGCAGTGACCCTATCGATGCCTGCGCCTTTAATACTTCCGCTATACTCAAAGATTGAACCGCATCAAATTCAAAGTTAGCATCTGCGGCATTATTTTTGTCCATATCCTCCGCGGTATATTCAGTTGTATTTAAGCGCTCACTCATACGTGCGACAAAAAAACTTTGAATCGGATTAATAAAGACAAGTAACAAACCTACAATAAGCACACAAATGAGCAAGCCTGTTTTAATAGATGATGGTATTTTATGCATAAACAGCATCTCCTTTAGCATGCTTTTATCTTATATCGTTTCTACGTGAAAACATAGAAATAGGAGCGTTCCTTAGCAATAGTTTTGCTTTGGAACGACTCCTTCTTTATTTACTCTTTACTTAACTTCGGCGTTACGGCGACGTAAGAAGAATAGTGAGCCTGCAACAAGGAGTAATCCTGCTAATGTTAGGCCACTTTGGTTTGCACCATCTGTTTGAGGTAATTTACCTTTCGCTAATAGTGCCTCCATTTCTTCAATCGCTGCAAAGATTTTGTCGACATTGACTTTTTGTCTTACTAACAACTTCTCATCCTCAGACAATTTGTTGTATTTGTTTTGGAAATCTTTATACTTGTCTAGCGTGTCTTTGTCTGGTCTTGATGAATTGTACGGCGGTAACTTCTTACCGTCTTCAATTACATCATCGACAGTTGGCTTGCCTGGTTTTTCTGGATTCGGTTTGCCTGGATCAACCGGCTTACCTGGGTCTGGTTTTTCCGGATTTGGTTTACCTGGATCCACTGGTGGTTCTGGGTTTGGTTTACCTGGGTCCGGCTTTTCTGGATCTGGTTTTTCCGGATCTGGCTTACCTGGGTCTGGCTTTTCTGGATCTGGTTTACCTGGGTCTGGCTTTTCTGGATCTGGTTTACCTGGGTCTGGCTTTTCTGGATCTGGTTTCTCCGGTTCAACTGGTGGTTTCGGATCTGGATCAACCGGTGGAGGTGTCCAACCACCGCCGCCAGAACTTGGCTTAACGATTACTTGACATTCATCCTTCACAGTAAATGTTTTTAATGGTTTTGTACCTTCATAAACTGTGTAAGTACCTGCTGTAATGACATTAGGTAATGTAATCGAACCAAGAATGTCTGTTGTAAATGTTG
>JAVWKG010000077.1:0-13947 GCA_036638655.1 Lysinibacillus sp.
CGTACAAATGTATTTATAGAATGTGTGTTCTCTTTTGCTTTTAAGTGTGTTAAATTGGGATAGTGGAAAACATCAATTTGCAAGGAGAATTACAGACTATGCTAGGAAATACACACATCGTAGGAGGCATCACAGCAAGTCTTGCTTTTGCGCAAATAGCCAATGAGAGCCCTTTTGTATTAGTGGGTGCAGGCGTTGTCGGTGCATTATTACCAGATATATGCCATGGTGGGAGTAAAATAGGGCGGAAGTTGCCTATCAGTTCTAAAATCGTCAATAAGCTATTTGGGCATCGGTCCTTCACACATAGTTTGCTATTTTTGTGTTGTGTAGCGTTGCTCATGGATGCTTTTGTACCGTACAAGTCAATAACAGTAGGTCTTTTGTTAGGAATGGCTAGCCACTTAATACTGGATATGGGGACCAAGCAGGGCATTAAGTTATTTTTTCCAATAAAAATAGCTGTACGTTTCCCACTTACTATTAAAACTGGTGGAAAAGTGGAGAAGATCATCTTTGCAGGGCTATGCTTGTTGTCATTATATTTTGGATATGAAATGATTATGGATATAATGAGCATTGTGTGAAAAATCAATCTAAAAGGTAAACTTATAATACAAATTTGACAAGGTAAAGGTCGATTATTCCTACTCTTAGGAATAATCGACTTTTATTGTACATATAGGTGATAAGCTATAGTGATTTTGTATGAGAGAGAAGTGATGGTACAGTTCACTCTTTATGTATCGAAAGGCTTTAGTTGGATTATAAAATTTATAGTCATATGGTATAGTTTAGGTGAATAACGTAAGTAGTTACCACTATTTATGTAATATATAATTCGGGTATATTATCATGCGTAGTTTTATAAAACTTACGTATAAAATGTCGTTATCAAGGTGTTTAGAATGTATTGATAGGTATCGGTATGTAATAATCGCCAAAATATTTATAAAAAGGAGTAAAGTTAGATATGGGCTTACGAAATGCTAGAATAGGCAAGAAATTATTTGTTTTAATATCTTTCTCAATACTTATTTTCTTCCTAATTGGAGGAACAGGATATTACTACATGAATGACATGAAGAAAAACTCTGAACAGATGTATCAGGATGCATTACTTCCTATAAAATGGCAGGCGGAGATTCGCACGAATAATCGAGCAATTGATGGATTTACGCTAGAGATGCTGTTGACAACGGATGTGCAAGATAAACAAGCATTAAAAGAACAAATCACGAACCGATTAAATAAAAATGATGAATTAATAGTAAGTTTAGAGGGAAGTCTCTTATCTGATGAGGAAGTAGAGAGAATAGGGCAGTTCAAAGATGTATATGAAAAATACGAAAAAGATTTACATGAAAGTATGGATCTAATTATAGCCAAAGACGTTAATTTTGATTATAACTCATACCAACAAATTCTTAAGGAACCGGTAGAAGAAGGCAATGATTTGTTGGATGGGATAAAGGTTTACTTAGAGAAGTATGCGGATGATTTAGATACTAGTATTACAAAAAGTGTGAAAACTAGTAATTTGATTGTTATTACTGTGATTCTCCTATCGCTTATATTTAAAATCTCAATGGGTATTATAGTAGCACGTATGATTATTAATCCAATCAAAGACATAGAGATGTTAATGAACAAGGCGGAAAATGGTGATTTAACAGTTGAAGGGACCTATCGTTCAAATGATGAAGTGGGTGCCTTAACGAATTCTTTTAATAGTATGGTGGCTAGATTAAGAGCATTGATGGGACAAGTAAATGATACATCTGAGCAAGTAGCTGCTTCTTCTGAAGAATTGACGGCGAGTGCAGAAGAGTCTAAGAAAGCAAGTGTAGAAATTACTCAGACTATTCAAGAAGTTGCCTATGGTGCTGAGCGTCAGGTCGAAGAAACGAAAGAGAGTAAGGAAGTAGTAGAGGAAATGGTTGCAAGTATTCAATTTATTGCATCCAATACGCAAGAAATTTCCACTAATGCGATTGATGCTTCGAAAAAGGCTTTAGAAGGAAATGAAGCGATACAATCTACTATTGAACAAATGGGCTCGATCAATACAACTGTTTCTCAATTATCGCAAGTTGTAGAAGGCTTGGGCACACGATCACGCGATATTGGGGAAATCATTGAAGAGATTACCAATATCGCATCGCAGACAAATCTACTAGCGTTAAATGCGGCAATTGAGTCTGCAAGAGCGGGAGAACATGGTAAAGGATTTGCCGTAGTAGCAGATGAGGTTCGTAAATTAGCCGAGCAATCCGCACAATCGGCTCAAAGAATTTCAGGGATGATTTCTTATATACAAAAAGAAACACAAGTTGCTGTACAGTCAATGGAACAGACAACAAGTGAAGTAACGAACGGAATAGAAGTAGTAAACAAAGCAGGTGAATCATTTGCGCAAATCCGTATGTCTGTAGATAATGTTTCAGATCAGTTACAAAGTGTCTCGGCAGCGGCGCAACAAATAACGGTAGGTGTTAATAAGGTGCTTCAATCTGAGGAGAAGTTAGCTGAAATTGCAGAAGAAGCAGCAAATGGCACACAAAATGTTGCTGCAGCTACAGAAGAACAATTAGCTTCTATGGAGGAAATTGCATCTGCTGCGGATTCATTAGCTAATCTAGCAGAAAATTTACAGGGACAAATTGAATACTTTAAAGTATAAACATATAACTCTTGAAATACTTGAAAAAACCCGCCAATTGCATTAATTGGCGGGTTTCATAATGTGATTTATTAGCTATTTGGTCTTTCAGCCTTTACTTCTTCAACAGTTTGTTCTACTTCAGCGCGGGTCATTTTTTCGCGACCTTCTTGCATCGCTTTTAATGTTTTGTGTGCTAAAGCATGAGGTAGGCGGGAGAATAAACGAATTGTTCGCTTGTCTAGACCTTTCATATAAAGGTCACCTTTTGCCAAGTTTTCTTCTGCATAGGCAAATAAGTCATCGCGTGTCCAACCATCTGGTACAAAGCTTACACCACGTTCGTCCATATCCTCGTCTTGGTTGCGTAAAATATTAACAGCTTGTAAACCACGCCCGTAGCCAATTGCTAACTCGCGATCGGTTTTTATGCCTGCGCCCCATTCCCATAGCTCGGATAACATCGTGCCGACTAAGCCTGCAACATAGTATGTATACTCGTCTAAATCTTCACGTGTGTGTATTTGCCAGTTAGCTTTTGCCCATTTCGCCATCCCGAATGCCATTTCACTTGTCGCATCTTGCACGATCTTAAGAGAGCCTTCTGGACAGAAAATCAACCAATCAGCCATTCGCAGTGTCACCTCGGGTAATTGCGAAGCATAGGGAGCCAATAGTTCCAAATATTTTTCATTATCAAAAGGTGTTTTCAATAATTCACTTGTTGCCATTAGTAAGTCAAACTTCACATCATTTGGCAGATCCTCGTGGTCTTCAATTTCATCAAGCGCGCGCATAGCTAAATAAGCAGCAGCAACAGAAATTTTTAAATCATTTTTTAAAAAAGTGATGGGAATATAAAAAGTCCGACTTGTATCCTTTAAAACTTGCATTGCCTCTTTATAAAGTGTTTTTTGATCTATCATTTTTATTCCTCCGTTCAAATTGTTCCACCTCTATAGTACATCGTATCGTAAAAATAGGGAAAGATAAAATAGATTGTTCAATTTATAGTCAAATTCTTTGAAAACGTTTCAAAAAGGTGATAAAGTTTAATGGTAAACTATTATTCGGTTAGCTTTTGACAGCAAATTGAAGAAATTAAAAGCCGCTAGCAAATGTCATAGATGGTATTATGCACGAAAGTGAATCATCAAGGGCAAATATACGCAGTTGGTTTTGTAGAGAAAGGAAGTTTTACTCATGGGACGTTTAGATAACAAAATCGTAATTATTACAGGTGGCGCTTCAGGAATGGGCGCTTCAATGGCACAATTATTCGCAAAAGAAGGCGCAACAGTAATTGCTGCCGACATCAATGAAGACAACCTAGCTAAAATTTCTGAATTAGAAAACGTAGAAGGCATGAAATTAGACGTTTCTTCTGATGAAAACTGGGAAGAAGTAACAAAAGCGATCGTTGATAAATATGGTTGTATCGATATCCTAATCAACAATGCAGGTATTTCCTCACATAAATTACCAGAACAACTGACGGATGCAGATTGGGCACTTATGCACAAAATTAATTCATTCGGTCCATTCTTAGGTATCAAGCATACTTCTAAGTACATGAAGGAAGCTGGTAAAGGTTCAATCGTTAACACATCATCGTACACGGCTATTATCGGTTCAGGCTTCAATGCTTATTCAGCATCTAAAGGATCATTACGTGCATTAGCTCGTGCTGCAGCTGCTGATTTAGGCCAACATAATATTCGTGTGAACACTGTTTTCCCAGGTGTAATTGAAACACCAATGACAGCTGACTTAACACAGTATAAAGCGGCTATGGATATGCTTGTAGCAGCTACACCTATGGGTCGTCTTGGACAACCAGAAGAAGTTGCAAACGCTATTCTATTTTTAGCATCAGACGAAGCTTCATACATTACAGGTGGCGAACTTGTAATCGACGGCGGATACTCTGCACGATAATTGTAAATCAATAAATATTGAAAAAGGTATGTGCTTAACTGTACATACCTTTTTTGTGCAATTGTTCATGTTTTTTCACGAAAGATTACTAAGTTATTGCACAATTATTTCAACAAGGGTAAAGTTTAGGGAGGGCGAACGTAAAGGAGACATAGTATGCCAAAGGCTATAGGTATTGATACAGGGGGCACGTTGACGAAAATTGCTTATTTAGATGAAAATAATGAACTTATTTTATCAACTTTTCCGTCAAATGATTTGCAAGCTGTAAAAGATTGGATTATTAATAATCCAGATATTGAGGATGTTGGTGTAACCGGGGGGCGCACTGAACAATTACTTGATGTCATTAAAACGATGAAATCTATTCACTATATAGTTGAATTTGAAGCGACATTAAAAGGAGTCCATTATTTACTGAAAAAAGAAGGTCATCATTTCGAACGCTGTATGATCACGAATATTGGTACAGGTACTTCTATTCACTATATGGAAGGGAATATGAATGTACGAGTAGGTGGTACGGGCGTTGGTGGTGGTACTTTAATTGGGTTATCGGCATTAACGACAGGAATTACTGATTACAATGAAATTTGCAAAAAAGCGATGAAAGGTAATCGTGAAGAAGTTGATTTACTTGTTAGAGATATTTATCAAGGCATGGATACACCGATTGACGGACATTTAACAGCGAGTAATTTTGGTAAAGTTGGTATTACAGAAGATGTGAAGCAACCTGCTGAAGATATTATTGCGACAGTACAGGGGCTTGTTGGTGAGGTTATTACGACTTTAAGTATTCAATATGCTGAAGAGAAGAGTGCCCAGCATATCGTGTATATAGGCTCTACATTAAATCATAATGTACATTTGACGAACGTGATTGCGAATTATACACGCAAGAAAAAGCATACGCCTGTGTTTATAAATGATCATGGATTTTCTGGTGCAGTAGGGGCTTTATTTAATATAACGGAATATATGAATGTCTAATCATAGTAAAAGCTACGGAAATATAGTAGTAAAATAAAAGGAAGCGCTTGGCACAAGACAGCCGAGCGTTTCCTTTTATTTCGCCTTTTGTAATGCAGCTCGTGCTAATGCGTCCGCTGCTCGGTTTTGATCGTCAGGTATCCATTTAATAAAACAAAAATCAAATGTATGAATTAATGCCAAAGCTTTTTCTAAATAAGGTTTAAATTCTTCGTTTTTAACATATTCTTTTTCAATAGAGGTAACTACAATTTTTGAATCTGAGCGAATTGAAACGAGTGAGGTTCCGAGTTTTTTTACTTCCTCTAACCCGCGAACGAGTGCGGTGAATTCAGCAATATGATTGTTTGTGGAGCCTATAAATTCGCTAAACTGTAGATGGTGACCCTCTCCTTTAATGAAAAGGCCAATGCCACTTGGTCCTGGATTGCCGGCACTTGCTGCATCAATAAATAACTCAATCATCATATCTCATCCTCGCATTTTGTCTATAAGTTGCCTGTCGTATTAGCTAAAGTGTACAATAAAAAAATGTTATGTAAAAGGGGGCATGAAGCGCTTATGGAAAAAATCTCGGTAATGAAGGACATCGATGAACTGCATGATACGTATTGCGGTGATTGTCTAGTTATTCAGCAATTACGCAAGGATCGTGGAAAAACAGGAGCTCATCGCTTTTGTATACAATCTTGCACGGTCGGAGAGCAACTACAATTTTTAGGTCAAGAGCTTATGAAAATATATAAGTAATGTAAAGTAGTCCTTAATGCCTTTGTTGTTGATGCATTTTGATGAAATATAAGCATAAAGTTTTACTTTTATAATAAAAATATGATATATTATCTGTGGTTGGTTACCATTGAAGTATTTTCTGGACTGTTATCTTATTTTAATTAGTGAGATAGCAGTCTATTTTTATGCCTAAAAATGATGTTTAAACAAATAAAAAAGCGAGGTAGCTGGTATGAAACCAACTTCCTCGCTTTTTATCTGCATATTACTTGCTTGCTGCCACTTCTGTTAGTGCTTCATTGACTAAGTCTTTCGTAGCAGTGTAGCTCACTAATTCTTGATAATATTTTGTTAAAGATGAAGCAGAAACAGTAAAGTTTTCTGCAATTTCTTTAACTGTCATTGATAAGGATTCAAATAACCCATTTTCTTGACCATATCGAATCGCGCCTGCTGCTATGGCTGCCTCTTTACGCGCTGATGGTTGACATTCGATTAAATAGTCTTCTAAAAGCTCCAATAGTGGAAGCGATTCACGTTCGTGCTTGAGTAAGAAGTCTTTAACTTGTGCAAGAACGCCGCTTTCGAAGTTAGTAAACTCCTCGCCTCGATAACCATTCGCTACAAGCAATGTCCAAAATGATAAATGCTCAGCATTTATATACATATCAGCTGTTATTTCCTTAGCATGAAAAGCCTTTGTAAACTGTTCAAAAACTTTTGCATGATCATGCGGGAAGAATATTAGAGTAGAAACAGCTAAATAATGTGCTTCTTTGTTTGTCCCATCAGGTAATGTAAAGGCAAATACGTGCATGCCTTCAGGAATGGGCTTGTCATTCTCTCGGCGAATATAAATCGACTCACCAGTTAGTACATGTGTTGCTTGGAAATAATTTTCTTCAACAACTGTTACTGTCCCAATAAATAACTTAGGCTGCACCCAATTTTCTAAAACTTTTAATGTAGAAGGGCGAACAACTTTCTTCTTCGCTTTGATTATATAGTTTGTCCAAATACTTGGTTGTTGTTGGAAAAAGAAATCGTCTAATGCAATTGCCTCTATTAGTTCGCGTTGCAGAAAATTATCTAGTTTCGCTTGCCAAGCTTTCACATGGTCAACGTATGCTTGAATATCTTTGCGTTCAGGGTATTCATTGTAAAATGTTTCTAATACGCGTTCTAATTCGTCAATAGATACAGTTTCAACTGAAATTTGTTGTTTACCTGCACAACATTTTTTGTATTTTTTACCACTCCCACATAAGCATGGGTCATTTCTTCCGATCATAGTTAAAACACTTCCTTTGAAATTTCAAATTCTTTTTTTAGTAAATATAACGCGTACTCTTAATAATAACGGTACTTTTGTATTAATAAAAATAATTATCTATTTGGAAATATCGAAAAGTTATATAAAGGCGCCTTTTAAGAGTATATGATTATATTTCAACGAGTAGAACAGAGAATAGATTAAAAAGAAAAATTTATTTTCCTTAAATATAAATAAAAAAGCGAGATACTCAACCAAACGACTAGTCGAGTATCCCACAATGTTTAATTATATATAACGTATAACCCGATGCGACCGGTTATACGGCTTTTCCATGTGCCTGTTTTTTAATAAAGCGTAGGCCGTGCATTTGCTCGAATTGCGCAAATAGATTGCCAACTAATATAAACCCGCCACCGATTAAAAGTTTAGTTGTAAAGCCTTCTCCTAAGAACATCATCGCAAACATTGCGGCGAAAATGGGCTCTAAAGAGAAAATCAGACCCGTATGTGTAGGTGAAGTGAACTGTTGTGCAACAGTTTGACCAACAAAGCAAAAGGCGCTACAAATGATACCTAAACCGAGAATTGCTAACCAAGATATTGGAGAATCTGGTAGGGTTGGTGATTCAAAGATAAATGTTAATATAAGACCGTAAATACCCGCAAATCCAAGCTGATAAACACCGTATGAAATCGATTCAACGCTTCGTGTATATTTACTATTTAGGATTAAGTAGAGTGCGTAGCAAAAGGCTGCAATCGCAACGTAAATATCTCCCTTTTGAAAAGAAAACGAGCCTTGCGCAGTTAAAACGGTAACACCGATCATTGTACAAATAATCGCGATACTCACTGCTTTAGTGGGCAGTCTTTTTTCAATGAAACTACTCATAATCGGTACAAACACTACGGTTAAGCTTAATATGAATCCTGCATTTGACGCTGAAGTTGTTTCTAAACCAAATAGACTTAATGCAAACAAAAGAAATAAAAAGAAGCCTTGTGTCGCTGCATACTGTAATGTTTTCATATTCACTTTCAACATACGTTTATAAAAAATAAGTCCTGCTACTAAAAAGGCAATTAAACAGCGTAATGCTACGACATTGTATACATCGAGTGTTTCAAGCCCCAATACCATAAATGTATAAGATAATCCCCAAAACATTGTTACGATAATCATTAATAAATTTGCTTTTCCCTGATTACTCATTTCCTCACCTACTCTTGTTGTACTAAAACAGATTGTTGATAAAAATTACTATATATGCTCCGTTGAGATTAGTAAAACGAATGTTTATAATGAATAGGATGAAAAAAATTCATGCGATAATTTTTGATTACGGGGTGGGGACATTGTGAGCTTGGTAAAATATGAGATATTAAGTAAAGTAGTAGAGTTAACAAGTTTTACGAAAGCAGCTGATGCACTCGGATTAACGCAATCGGCTGTTAGTCATGCAGTGTCAAGTTTAGAAAAGGAATTCGGATTTGCGCTTATTCATCGAAGTCGAACAGGAGTAACGGTTACGAGTGAGGGGCAATCGATGTTGCGCTCTATTCGCAATGTTTTAGACGCGGAAGAACTATTACAGCAAGAGGCAGCTCATATGTTAGGTGTGATGAGGGGAAAGGTTCGTATTGGTGTTATTTCAAGTATTTCCTCGAACTGGATGCCGGAAATTATTCAGCTAATGGATATTCATTACCCAGGTATACAAGTGGAATTGCGGGAAGGGGATTATTATGAAATTGAGCAATGGCTAATGAGTGGGGAAATTGACGCAGGGTTTTTAAATACGAAAAAGTCCGATCAATTTCTATATACAGCTTTGCAACAGGATCCATTACTTTGTATTGTCTCTGAAAAAAGTCCGTTTTATAAGCGCAAAGAAATTGATATTACTGAATTGGAGGATATGCCATTCATCATGACTTCTTACAAAGGGACGAATGATGTTAAGCTACTTTTAGAGCAATATGAGGTAAAGCCGAATATTCGCTTTGCGTTGTCAGAAGAAGTAGGCATTATATCAATGATTGTGCATCACTTAGGCATGAGTATTTTACCACAAGTATTTTTAAGTCATTTACCTAAATCATTACGTGCAATTCCATTAAAGCAAGGTGGCTATCGGACTATTGGATTAGCAATGAAAAACCATGCTTCACCAGCAACGAAGAAATTTGCCGAAATTTTAGAGGAATGGTTGAAAGTACATAATTAGAATGAGGCTTTTTACAGATGTGGAGTTTGTAATGGCAGATATAGAGAAATGGAAATCAACAAGTTTAACATTTATGCTATTACTACTATTTGCGCTAATATAGAAGCTGTAGAATTTGAAGGAAAAGGTGAGTGTATGGGGACTTTAAATGGGAAAACGATACTTATTACAAGTGGGGGAACGCTTGAAAAATGGGATCGTGTGCGAGGACATACTAATTTATCGAAAGGTGTCATGGGTTGTTATTTGGCTGAGGCTGCATTACAAGCTGGAGCGAAAGTAATATATTTACATGGCTATTTCGCAAAGTTACCGAAAAATCGTGAATCCATGCGATTGGTCGGTTTTGAAGGTATCGAAGATTTAGGAAATAAAATCAAACAACACGTGCTGTCTGGGCAAGTGGATATTGTCGTCATGGCTGCAGCGGGCTCGGATTGGGTCATTGATAAAGTTTATGACCAATCAGGTAATTTAATGGAGGAAGCGGGCAAAATGCCATCGGATGAGCCCCCAGTTATTCATTTTAAAAAAGCGCCGAAAGTATTAGGACAAATTAAAAGCTGGCAGCCCAATGTAACACTTGTTGGCTTTAAGCTTGAAGCGATGGATGATGTGGAACACTTATTAGTACGTGCTCGACTTCGTATGAATTCATCGGGTGCACAATTTATGGTAGCGAATAGCTCGCAATCTTTATATGGCGAAAATGAACCGCATTGGATTGTGCCAGCGTTAGGAGAACCGGTAAAAGTAAATGGAAAAGAAGAAACGGCAAAAGCTTTAATGCGTTGTTTACAAAATAACACGTTGCGAAGTGAATAATATAATGTTAGGACCACATGCGAAAAATTGGCTGTGGTCTCTTTGGTCATTTATAAAAAAAATCTCATTAGTAAAAGTGAACTAGAAAATTTAGTTGGAAATGTAATTGAAATTGGTAATATGTCTCATTTATGAATGATGGAAATTGTCGATATTAAGGATTAGTTATATTAATCATCATAGTCAGACATCTGACTATAGTACCGATATACAATTTGGTGTTTAATTTAATGAGTATAATTCAGTTTGAGTAAATTAAATTGTTTGAAAAGGAGATGGGTTTTATGAAGAAAATGTATATGTCATTGAAGCGAAAGTTAATCATTTTATGTGTATTACTTTTAATAATACCTGCTGCAACTATTGGTATTAGTGCTTATTACACTTCTAAAGAACAACTTTCACAAGCGGGTGCAGATCAGTTAAAACAAGGTACACAAATGGTTATAGGCATGATCGCCTTGCTAAATCAAGAAGTGGAAGATGGTAACCTTTCATTAGAAGAGGCACAAGAAAAACTTAAGGTAGAGTTATTAGGGGAAAAGAACGCTGACAATCGACGTCCTAATGATCGAAATTTCATTGGCGATACGGGTATTATTTCTGCTATGGATGAAAAGGGTGTTAGTATGATGGACCCAACAGATGAAGGCGTTGATTTGATGCCAATCGATGTTGGCGGTGGTTTACTAATTGGTAAGGCACTTTTAGAAGCGGGTGAAAAAGGAGACTATTTAAGCTATGAATGGTTAAATGAAGAAACGAATAAAGCAGAACTTGGGATAGTTTATGCTGAGAAGGAACCAAATTGGGGCTGGACAGTTTCTACTAAAGTTTTTGCATCTGAATTTTACAGTTCGGCGTCAGTAGTGGCGATTTACACAAGTGTCATATGTGCTATATCCATCATTCTAGGAATCATTGTGGCTTACATATTCGCTATTCGATTAACAAAACCAGTTCTTCAAGTAAGCCAAGCGCTAAATAGTGCATCTGAAGGTGATTTTTCAGGAGAAGATGTAAAAATTATGGCAAATGATGAAGTTGGTCTGTTAACGAAAGATTTCAATGTAATGAAAGCAAGCATGAAGGAACTTCTTGGTCAAATCAATCAATCTACTGAGCATGTAGCCGCCTCATCGGAAGAATTAGCAGCTATTGCAGATGAAACAAGTAGGGCGACTGAAGAAGTAACAAATTCAGTCCAGCTTATCGCAAGTGGTGCAGATGAAAGTACAAATAGTTTACAAGAAAGCTCACAATCTCTCGAAGAAGTATCTTTGGCAATCCAAAATCTAGCCGAGAGTGCGGCAGATATTTCTGAAGTAGGTGCACTAATTACAACACAGGCTCAACAAGGTAATAGTCATGTCGAACAAACCGTAAAACAAATTAACTCCATCAATCAAAAAGTGAATGATAGTGGCCAAGTACTGCAATTACTAGATTCCAGCTCAAATGAAATTGGAGAAATTTCGAAAGTCATTACAGCTATCGCTGACCAAACGAATTTACTGGCTTTAAATGCAGCGATTGAAGCTGCACGTGCAGGCGAACATGGAAAAGGATTTGCTGTCGTTGCAGAGGAAGTACGTAAGCTTGCAGAGCAATCGCAAAGTTCATCTCAACAAATTTCAAATATAATAAAAGATATTCAACAAAATATGTCTCGCTCTACTGAATCGATGGATTATGTGAAGGTAGAGGTTCAAGAGGGACTAGCCATCGTCAATCAAACAGATAGAAGTTTTAAGGAAATTGTTAGTCAGTTAGAAAATATGAAAGAAAAAGTAACGGATATGGCGGCAACCGTTGAGGAAATGTCTGCGAGCGCCCAAGAAGTATCTGCTACAGTTATCAACAATACACATACGACAAAAGAGGCTGCTGGGCATGCCCAAAGAGTAGCTGCTACAACTGAAGAACAGTTAGCATCAATGCAAGAAATTTCTACATCTACACAATCCTTATCTAACTTAGCTGTTGAATTACAGGATTTAGTAAGTAAATTTAAAATGTAAAATAACGTAGTATCCAAAACTAAAAAGGCGCCCATTCGTTTATTTTGAACGAATGGGCGCCTTTACAAATAGATTAATGGTCTACTGGAGCAAGGGTTCTAAGATACTCTAGGAGTGCTTATAATTACCTTCTTTTCTTCCCAAGCTCTTTAGTTACTGTTTGTTTCTTCGTCTCTTTTTCAAAGGTGATATATGCATGGTAGTTGTTTTCATCTACCTGTACGACACGGTCTATTTTTCCTTTACGGCCTTTAATTTTAATAGCCTCGTCGATAGCAGGGATGCGCGTTAGTAACTGAATTAATACAGAAGATTTGTTTTCATAATAATGAATAGTAATCATCGTTTACGAACTCCTTACGTTTTGAATTTTGTTTGTATTTGTAAAAAAGAAGGATGATTTGAAAAGATAGTTGAAGCATTAATCAATTTATGATGATCTTCTACTATGTAGAACTAGTAGAAGTGAGTGAATAATCGATAATAAATTCAAATTTTGAATACTATGGATTATTTTACCTTTAAGTGTATACTATATAGTAATGTAAGTTTTTTTCAGTAGGCAGTGCGATGTTTTTTTATTATCGCGAATAAATTGAGGTAAATGTGAGTGATTTTATCAGAACTTCCGACCGAGTAAAATGAAAAATACAGTGTTGAAACGAAAATCTTATTATTCAACTAGGTTTTGTAATGTTTCTTATTGACATACAGTTGTTAGAATTATAAAATAACTTCTAAGGTAGAATCACTTATCAAAAGAGGTGAAGGGACTGGTCCTATAAAACCTTGGTAACCGATTGGTAGTAAAGTTGTCAAATCGAGCAGTTCAGTCTGAAAGATAAGGGATTCATAGAATCGTAGAAGATGATTTGATCTCTTTAAACTAAAAATACTTGAATTATAATTAAGGGGTGTAGCAAATGTCACAAATAGTAAAGGACAAGCTAGAGGCCATTGTAAAAGCAATAGAGAGTATACAATTTGGTGAAGTACAGATTACTATTCAAGACGGCGTCATCGTTCAAATCAATCGCATCGAGAAACAGAGATTTCCTCAAAAAAAGTAATCTGCAAAAATCAAATGACAATGAGGCCACGATGTATTGAAAGTTAATGCATCGTGGCCTTTTTTAGTTAGAGGGATAGTGGAGTTTAGTGGCTATTCGGGATTTTAAAAGTCTATATAAGTTCGTTGTAGAACCTACATAGACTTATTTTGAAAGATAAGAAAGTATAAGTTTTTTTACAAGTGATCTTACGGCCCGGTGA
>JAVWKG010000078.1:0-5026 GCA_036638655.1 Lysinibacillus sp.
TGGTTAATTCAATACGCCAACTTATTATGTGACAGCTTGTTTGAATGGATTACGAACGTGCAAGGCGGACAAAACTAGCTTGTATCATTTTCCTTTCTTAGCTACGAAAAATTACTAGAGAAATGTTCTAATTTTCACCCTATCTCCATATCGTAGTGGAGAAAGGGTGTTGTACATGGAAAAAATGAAACGCTTAAGCTTTTTATTATTATTTTTATTTGTGCTGCCAATTGCTATCGGTCAGCTACCTTTTCCAAATAACAAAGTTGCAACAACACCAGAGGAACAGAAATATATGGTTTATGCAGCGACACCAAACATTTCGGAAGAGGAACTTGTCAATGAAGACCCCGATCCAGAGCTAGACCCAAATCCAATACCAAATCCAGATTCAGATCCAGATCCAGATCCAGAAACAAGTACAATCCAACAGCTACAAACGAACACGCCATTCAATGTACTGCTGTTGTATACTCACTCCCATGAGTCCTATAAGCCAATCGTAGCGCAAACTAAAGGCTTACCAGCAACATACAATCACTACGACGATCAAACGAATATTTTTTCAATGCAAGATATGATGAAGCAATACTTACAATTAAATGGTATTACCCCAAGTGTACTGGATTTTGATGTGATGGGTAATGGTGCAAAGTTAAAACAAACGTATAAAATTGTGCGACCCGTTTTAGCTGAACAATTGACGAAACAAAAATACGATTTAGTACTAGATTTACATCGTGATTCTGTGCCAGCCGAGGCGACAACTTTAGTGCGAAACGGGGAACGCTATGCGAAAGTGGCATTCGTTGTTGGCGCCGAGCATAACGGTTATAAAGCAAATTTAGCGTATGCAACAGCGCTTAGTGAACAACTAAACCAAATGGTACCGGGCATATCCCGCGGCATTATTAAACAGCAAGGGAAAGATGTAAATGGCATATACAATCAAGATTTATCGCCTACGATGCTGCTAATTGAGTTCGGCGGCATTGAAAATAATGAAGAAGAATTAGAGCGAACGATGGCAGTACTTGCACAGGCCATTGCGAAAGCTTTCATTGAAACGTCGCTTTAAGCATTTTCTGGCATATAAAAGCACGTTGAATTGCTTCTACAGAAAATTTGATTTCATCGGATTGTTGTTGACTGTTGTAGTTTCACGTCAATTCATAGTATAATTTAAAAGACAAATTGCCTCTAGCGTTCAAATGTACAGTTGTGCATGGAGCTAGGGGCTGTATTTTAGTGGAAAAGGTAAGTAGTTATTCATCTACATACGTAATGACACCGTCTCGAACGTAAATGGAGAATAGGTGTTTTTTCTAATTAGGAGAGGACAAATACATGAACCGAGAAGAACGTTTAAAACGCCAAGAGAATATTCGAAATTTCTCGATTATCGCACATATTGACCATGGGAAGTCTACATTAGCAGACCGTCTTTTAGAGTCAACAAAAACCGTAACGCAACGTGAAATGAAAACACAATTACTAGACTCAATGGATCTAGAGCGTGAACGCGGTATTACAATTAAATTAAATGCCGTACAATTGAAATATAATGCAAAAGACGGAGAAGTGTATACATTCCACTTAATCGACACACCAGGACACGTCGATTTTACTTATGAAGTATCACGTTCTTTAGCGGCATGTGAAGGAGCTATTCTTGTTGTAGATGCTGCGCAAGGGATCGAAGCTCAAACATTAGCAAACGTTTATTTAGCATTAGATAATGACCTTGAAATTTTACCAGTTATTAATAAAATTGATTTACCAGCCGCAGATCCAGAGCGCGTTCGTCAAGAAGTGGAAGATGTGATCGGACTCGATGCATCGGAAGCAGTACTAGCATCAGCGAAAGCGGGCATTGGAATTGTCGATATTTTAGAGCAAATTGTTGAAAAAGTACCAGCGCCAACTGGTGATCCAGATGCGCCATTACAAGCACTTATTTTCGACTCTGTTTACGATGCTTACCGCGGAGTAATCATTTCAATCCGTATTGTTAACGGTACAGTAAAAGCAGGCGATAAGATTAAAATGATGGCGACGGGTGCTGAATTTGAAGTAATTGAAGTCGGTATCCACACACCAAAAGCAGTGCCACAACAAGAGTTAACAGTTGGGGATGTAGGTTATTTAACGGCCTCTATTAAAAACGTACAAGATACGCGTGTAGGGGATACGGTAACATATGCTGGAACCCGTGCAGCAGATACGCCGTTAGCAGGTTACCGAAAGTTAAACCCAATGGTATATTGCGGTCTTTACCCAATTGATACAGCGAAATATAACGATTTACGTGATGCATTAGAGAAGCTAGAGTTAAATGACTCAGCTCTACAATATGAGGCAGAAACATCTCAAGCATTAGGATTTGGTTTCCGTTGTGGTTTCTTAGGTTTATTACACATGGAAATTATTCAAGAGCGTATCGAACGTGAATTTAATATTGATTTAATTACAACAGCACCGTCTGTAATTTATGAAGTGCATTTAACAGATGGCTCGAAGTTAAAAGTAGATAACCCATCAATGATGCCAGATCCACAAAAAACGGATCGTATTGAAGAGCCGTATGTAAAGGCAACGATTATGGTACCAAATGATTATGTAGGTGCGGTAATGGAACTTTGCCAATTAAAACGTGGTAACTTCATTGGTATGGATTATATTGATACAACACGCGTTTCGATTCAATATGAAATGCCATTAGCAGAAATTGTATACGACTTCTTTGATTATTTAAAATCAAATACGAAGGGCTATGCTTCATTTGACTATGAATTAATCGGCTATAAACCATCGAAATTAAGTAAAATGGATATTTTATTAAACGGTGAACAAGTCGATGCATTAAGCTTTATCGTACACAAAGACTTTGCTTATGAGCGCGGGAAAGTCATCGTAGAAAAATTAAAAGAATTAATTCCTCGTCAACAATTTGAGGTGCCAGTTCAAGCTGCCATTGGTCAAAAAATTATTGCGCGTTCAACGATTAAATCAATGGGTAAAAATGTACTTGCAAAATGTTACGGTGGTGATATTTCACGTAAACGTAAATTACTTGATAAGCAAAAAGCAGGTAAGAAACGTATGAAGCAAGTAGGTTCAGTAGAAGTACCACAAGAAGCGTTCATGGCAGTTCTGAAGATGGATGACTCGAAGTAACCTAGAAATTCAGTAATACCAATGGTTTGGCGGGAAACGGTGTGGAATGTTTTAACAGTAAAACAGACACTCCCCACCAATTCCCCACCATTTAAAATTCCTCTGCGATACTGTCGAAAATATCAGCAGCATCTCGAGACATTTTTTTAGTAAGGTGGACATAGCGATCTTCCGTAATGGCAGCTCGACTATGTCCTAACCTTTTCTGTACGGTTTTAATCGGCGTACCTTTTTCGATTAGCATTGTAGCGTGAGTATGCCGCAAAGAGTGGTAATTAAATTTGATACCTAATTTAACACCGATAGTTTCACGTGTATGATATTTAATGACGTTTGGCGTGCAATGATCTCCGTTTTCTTTTTTACATACAAAATCACCTAGTGAACTTTTTTTATAATGCTCCCCGTATTTTAACTGATTCTGTTTTTGGGTTCTCAACGCTGATTTTAATATACGAATGAGTGTATCACCGATGGAAATAGTACGGTAACCAGATATAGACTTTGGTGGGCCGATTACCCATTGATGTTTCCCATTCACATCTCTTTCAGCAACAAGCTGCTGTTCAACTTCAATTGTACGCTCGTCAAAGTTGATATGCCTCCATTCCAATCCACATACTTCTCCAACTCGTAGACCACAATGTAGACCTATATGAAACGGTAAATAAAACGGATGACTTTCAGGAAGATAACGACTTATCTTTTTTAAGTTATCAGTAGACTGTATCTTTAAATCGTCTTTTGTCGGCTTTCTTTGCTTGTTTACCATTAATTCAACATATTGCATGGGTGTTTCGTTAATATACTTATACGGATATACAGCATGCTTTAATGACTTGCTCATTATTCCGAACATAATACTTAATGTTTGTTTAGCCCAACCCTCGCGAACTTTTTCATTGAAAAAATTTTGTAATGTTTCTGGCCGCAATGATTTAAGTTTGTAAGACCCCAAATGTGGCAATATGTGAATCCTTATAGTCGTTTCATAATTTTCTTGTGTACGTGGAGTTAATTTTAAAGCAACATATTCCTTTTGCCAGTACATCAAAAAGTCATGTACTGTAATTTCAGAAGCCTTAAAGATAATCCCAGTATTTTCATATTGGGCTATTTTTTTTCGAAGTATAGCCTCTGCTTCTGCTTTAGTTCGTGCTCCTTCAGCACTTGCGGAATATTCTGGTCGCACTCTTTTACCGTCCACAATCCCCATATCAAAATAGTAATACCATGTGTCACCACGTTTACGTACTCCTCCTTGCATACTAACTACATCCTTTCTAAAAATATTAGTTCTAAAAAAAAGTAGAACAACTGTTCTTGTTATGGTAATATAAAAGCACATTGAAAATCAATAATTTACCTGTAAATAAAAAGATACAAATGAAATTTAAGGTAAATATATAAAAATGTGCACAATACTATAAAAATAGAGTATCATCAATTATAAGTCCGTTGACTTATCGGTGTCGTCGAGAGTAGACAAAAAAATCTACTCTTTTGTTCCTACTCCTTGTCGATCCACTCATATAGGTCGTCTATTTGGCAACCTAAAATGACAGATATATTTTTTGCTACTACAAGCGACATCACACGATGATCTTTTACATAATGTTGTATTTGCTGTGGTTTAACACCAAGAGAGTCAGCTAAATCAACTTGTGTCAAGTCGGCTTTATGCAACAAATCTTTGAGTAGGCATCGACGAACCGTTAAAGTCACACAGACACCCCGTTTATAAAATTATTGATTAAGGCGGCGATATTATGAAAGAAGATCAAATTCAACTACTGGTAAAACTTGTTGAAATAATTAAAACGTCCGATAAAAAGTCAGAAATTATTAA
>JAVWKG010000078.1:5036-13677 GCA_036638655.1 Lysinibacillus sp.
ATCTCTTGTCGTTCTTGTCGTAATACTCGATAGCAAATTTAATGTTATCGAAAAACTTTTCTCTTTCAAGCCCTTTAAGCGAAAGGGCTTTTTCGATTAATCCCTTTAATAAAGTAATATCTTCTAATTCAAAATCCTTAGCCATTTTTAATGCTTTTTCTAAATCATTTTCTTCTATTCGGTACTCTGATGGTATTAAATCAGATACATTAACTTCTAAAATATTTGCTATTTTGAAAAGCATTTCCTGATTAGGTTCAGATTTGCCATGTTCATATTGAGATAATGTACTATTTTGGATTCCTAATTTTTGTGCCAGCTCTTTTTGATTGATGTTTTTCTTTTTTCTCTCTTCTTTAATTCTTCTACCTACATATTCGTTTAGTTCTTTTTTATTTATATTACCTATTAGTTGTGCTAAGTTAATTTTCCTCACCTCCTCAGTATCTACTCAATTATTTTAACATATCTCACATATATTATTCACGTTCCATGAAATTTTATTCACGTTCCATGAATTATATTGTTGACTTGCTATAATTATTCATATATTATGAAATTGTAAGTTAATAGTTTTAATAATTGCGAGGTGAGAAAATGGTGGAATGTAAAGAATTGAGGCGATTACGCAAATACCATGAACTTACATTAGAAGATATGGGAAAGTTGATGGGTATGGATACGCGTACGTATAGCAATAAAGAAAAAGGTATTTCTCAATTCAAGCTGAATGAGATGGTTATTATAAGCCGTCACTTTCAAAAGTCAATTGATGATATTTTTTTAGTTAAATAGTTCACGTAACGTGAAATTTAATTATCGAAATTCAAGGTAGGTGAAATGGTGTGACTGAATTGTTAGAGGTTACTGAGGTTTCTAAATTACTTAAATGTAATAAAAACAAAGTTTACGATCTCATTAAAAGCGGAGCGTTACAAGGTTTGAAATTAGGTCGAATGAAAGTTTCCACAATCGAATTGAATAACTTCCTTCAAAGGAATGCAGGAATGGATTTATCTGACCCATACAATATCAAACCACTTTTTAAAGGGGGTGAGGAAATTGAAAATCAACATTCGTGAATGGCGAGCAATGTCAAAACCCGAACGTATAGCACTGATCCAACAGCACGTTTCAAAAGCTATGAAAAGCGTGGTGAAGTCGATTGATTAATTTTGAAGTAGATTCACATGCACCTAATAAATCAATCGAACACGATCCAGTATTGATCGATGCGCTTGTAAAGTTGTATCAGAAAAATGCACCTGCAGGTCTGAAAGATTATCAGAATGGTTTACAAGCAGGCATTCGCTATGTGCTGCTGGCACTCAATCAAAAGATTTCAGGGATTAATTCTTGAGAGGGGGGGAATGTCAATGGAGTCAATAGAAATTTCATACGACAACTACGGACGCATGCTGTATCACCCTGAATTCCATTTTGCACACGGTAAAACATTTTCCGAATCGGATTTAGAATACATTTGCAAATTTTATGAGGTGGATCATACCAGAAACATAGCTTTTGCAATTGGTAAAACAGAACACACCATTCGTACAAAAGTTTCCAAGTTGCAAAAAGAAGGTTTGTTCAATTATTACAAAAACTTAAATAAACATTGGTGAAGGAAGTGAAAGTAAATGGGTGCAGTTGCAGAATTCACAAGAGACGAATTAATTGAAAACAACTTAGGGCTAGTTCATTACGCCGCAAATACTTTTCATAACACAGGGGAAGACATAGAGGATTTAGTAAGCGTTGGTTATATCGGTTTAATTAAAGCTGCAGATACATTTGTAGTAGGTAAAGGTGCAAAATTTGCAACGTATGCAACGACATGTATCAGAAATGAAATTTTAATGTTTTTGCGCAAACTTAGAAAACATTATGGACAAGTTTCGCTGGATGCCTCAATCAACGATGAGGCTGAAGATTATAACTTATTAAATTTATTGGGAACTGAAATGGACTATTTGCACGATACTGTCCAACAAAAACAGTCTATTCAAACATTACGAGCATCGATAAGTAAGCTAGATGATCGTGACCAACTAGTGATTCAGCGTTATCTAGTTAATCATAATGGGGGTAAAATATCACAGCTGCAGCTTGCTGAACAGTTAGGGGTATCTCAGTCTATTGTTTCTCGTATAGAAAAAAAGGCAATACGCAAATTGAAGGAAATAATGATACGTAATTGCATCTTTATATAAATCAAACGAAGGGAATGAAAAAAAGAAAATGACTTTAACAGTGGAGCAAGAACAACTTGTATTAGACCATACAAAGCTATCGTATTATTTCGCTCGTAAGTATTTCTATGATGGTTTTACTCAAGATGATTTCGCAAGTGTCGGTTTTATTGGTCTTATCAAAGCTAGTAAATTATTTGATAAAAGTTTAGGTTACAAGTTTTCTACTTTGGCTGCTAAGTGTATCAATGGCGAAATTATTAAATCGATTCGTAAAAAACAGATACAAACCATTTCACTTAACGAATCCTACGAAGGAGATGAAATTACCGAACGCATGGATTTTGTAGCAAGTGAGGTATCTGTGGAGGATGATGTGCAATTAAAAATGGACATACCTCTTGCACTTGCCAAATTAACGAAACGTGAACGTGAGATCATCATTCAACGCTTTGGTCTTGACGAAAGTGGTGAGCCATTATCACAACTAGCAACAGGAGAGTTATTAGGGATAACCCAGCAACATGTGGGGCGCATTGAAAAAGCGGCACTTGCAAAGCTTAGATTTATTTTAGATTCTGAGAGGACTATGTATAAAAAATAGAGCCCTTACCGGTGCAACGGTTTGAGCTCTGAGACAAGATAATTCAAGTCATTATAACACGGGGAGGGTAACGATTGACAGCAAAAGAAGGTGTAGTAATTCCAAAAGAACGGCTTATAAACATGTTAGAAGTTCTTAAAGAAATTGAATTGATTACTCAAAATTTAACAGAATTAAATTCCACTTATGAGAAGATACATCAGCTTGCATGTAAAGGTTTGAAAAAATAAATGTACTAATTATTAAGGAGGAAAAATGAATGGTTATAAAGATTAACAAGCTTGAAATCGAAAACGTAAAGCGTGTCAAAGCGGTAAAAATTGAACCAACGTCTTCTGGATTAACAATTGTTGGCGGCAGAAATAACCAGGGAAAGACGAGTATTCTTGATGCGATTGCGTGGGCACTTGGCGGCAACAAGTATAAACCAAGTCAAGCGAATCGCGAAGGTAGTGTCATTCCTCCATTTTTAAGTGTCACATTATCAAACGGTTTAATCGTTGAACGTAAAGGAAAGAACAGCGATTTAAAAGTTATTGATCCTAATGGTGATAAAGCAGGGCAGCAGTTGCTAAATAGTTTTGTCGAAGAATTAGCCATTGATTTGCCAAAGTTCATGAATGCATCTAACACTGAAAAAGCTAAAATTCTACTTCAAATTATTGGTGTTGGGGACAAGCTTTTTGAACTCGAAAAGGCTGACAAGGAATTGTATAACCAGCGTCATGCTATCGGGCAAATTGCAGACCAAAAACAAAAGTATGCAAAAGAGCAACCGTATTTTACTGACGCACCAAAAGAGCCAATTTCGATATCTGAATTGCTTCAACAGCAACAGGCAATCTTAGCGAAGAATGGTGAGAATCAACGTAAACGTGAGCAGTTTGCAAATTACGAACGCCAGTATACGTTCCAGTCACAAGAGGTTGAACGCATTAAGCAGCAGTTAACCAACGCTGAAATGGCTCTAGCAAAAACGGCGCAAGATTTAGAAATTGCCAAGATGTCGGCACTCGATTTACTGGATGAGTCAACAGAAGCGCTTGAAGCAAATATCCAACAGATCGATGAAATTAATCGCAAAGTCCGTGCAAATCTTGATAAGGACAAAGCAGAAACTGATGCCAGTGACTATCGCGTGCAGTATGACAAGCTAACAACTCAAATTGATGATATCCGTCATGAAAAGAAACAACTACTTGAAAATGCGAATCTTCCATTACAAGGGTTATCGGTTACAGACGGTGAGTTAATCTATAACGGCCAAAAGTGGGACAACATGTCTGGTGCTGATCAGTTAAAAGTGTCGACGGCTATTGTTCGCAAATTGAAGCCGGATTGCGGTTTTATCCTACTAGACAAATTGGAACAAATGGATTTAGTCACTTTACAAGAGTTTGGACAATGGTTAGAGCAAGAAGGTTTACAAGCGATTGCTACACGTGTGAGCACTGGTGAAGAGTGCAGCATCATCATTGAAGATGGCTATGTAGCTGGTCAGGAGTATGTTCAAGATCCTGCACCACAACTGGTACAGCCGCCAGTAACACCACCAACTACATGGAAAGCGGGTGAGTTTTAATGCAAGTAATCAGCGGAAAATTACCAACAGCTAAAAAGGTCGTTATTTATGGACCGGAGGGGGTAGGGAAGTCTTCATTAACATCACAGTTTCCGAGTCCTATTTTTATCGACACAGAAGGTTCTACTACAGAACTTGATGTACAACGTTTACCTAAACCATCGAGCTGGCAAATGTTAAATGATCAGGTCGATTGGGCAAAAAATCAATACCATTTAGGTGTATATAAATCTTTAATCATTGATACAGCTGACTGGGCAGAAAGGTTATGCGCATTGTCAATTTGTGCGACTCATAACAAAAAAGGTGTTGAAGATTTCGGATATGGGAAAGGTTACGTTTTCCTTGAAGAAGAATTTGGACGTTTCTTAAATAAGTTGATTGACGTTGTAGAAGCAGGAATGCACGTTGTCTTAGTAGCTCACAGCCAGATAGTGAAATTTGAACAACCTGACGAAATGGGTAGCTATGATCGCTATCAATTGAAATTGAGTAAAAAGGTGGCACCACTTGTAAAAGAGTGGGCGGACTTACTGCTGTTCCTAAATTACAAAACTTTCAGCGTGGCAGCTGATGATAGCGGTAAAAAGCATAAAGCACAAGGTGGTAGACGTGTAATGTATACAACACATCATCCTGCTTGGGATGCTAAAAACCGACAAGGGCTACCTGATGAATTGCCGCTTGAATATGCACAAATTGCACATATCTTCAGTCCAATTCAACAGGCTCCGCCAGTACAGCAACAGGTAGCACCACCTGTACAGCCACCAGTGCAAACAACTGTACCAGAACCGCCAGTTCAACAGCCAGTAACACAGGTTCAACATGCACCGGTGCAACCAGTAGCAATTGACATCAACCCAGCGTTACCACAATCTTTACGTGATTTAATGTCGCAGAACAATGTTTCGGAGCATGAAATTCAAATCGTAGTGGGTGGCAAAGGATATTACCCACAAGATACACCAATCATTAATTACGATCCAGGTTTTATTGATGGGGTATTAGTGGCAGCATGGCAACAAGTTTATGGGATGGTTTTAGAATTACGTGAAAAAAACTTACCATTCTAAAAATAGATTACTAGGAGGAATTCAGAATGAACGAACGTGAATTTGGTTGGGATGATGAAATTGAAAAGGATGGTAGTGACTTTATACTGCTACCTGAAGGTGACTATGATTTCACTGTTACAAAATTTGAACGTGGGCGTTTCCAAGGTAGTGCTAAAATGCCTGCATGCAATCAAGCAAAATTAGAGTTAACAGTACACTCACCTGAGCATGGTAATGTTGTGGTATTCCACAATCTTTTCTTACACACAAAAACAGAGGGACTACTTTCAAACTTTTTCGCCGGCATTGGTCAAAAGAAAAAAGGTGAAAAATTACGAATGAACTGGGGTACAGTTGTCGGTTCGAAAGGTCGTTTATTATTAGAAATTAATAAATTCACAAAGAAAGACCTTTCAGAGGGAACGAACAACCAAGTAAAAAAATTCTACTCATACGATGAAATTGGACAGCAACCACCAGCTCAACCGACTTACCAACAGCCTGTGCAACAACCGGTATATCAAGCACCACCGCAACAACCGGTGTATCAGCAACAGCCAGTACAGCAACAACAACAACAACCGTTCCCGACGGCACCGCAAAATGGTGGATATACACCGGGGAACTTTTAGGAGGTAGGTTATGCAATTACGTGATTATCAACAAGAAGCCCGCGTTTCTATTCAGACAGAGTGGGTAAACGGTGTCAAAAAAACATTACTGGTACTTCCAACAGGCTGCGGTAAAACGATTGTGTTCTCAAAGGTTATTGAGGACAGAGTAATAAAGGGCGAGCGCGTTCTCGTCCTTGCCCACCGTGGCGAATTGTTAGATCAAGCAGCGGACAAGCTCGAAAAATCAACCGGTCTTAAAACGGCAACAGAAAAAGCTGAACAAACTTCAATAGGTAGCTGGTTCCGTGTTGTTGTGGGAAGTGTTCAGACAATGATGCGTGAAAAGCGACTGAAGCAATTTCCGAAAGACTTTTTCGACACAATCATCATCGACGAAGCGCACCATTGCATTTCCGATAGCTATCAACGTGTGCTGCAGTACTTTGAAGATGCGAATGTATTAGGGGTTACCGCGACACCGGACCGTGGTGACATGAAAAATCTAGGTTCCTATTTTGAGAGTTTAGCTTATGAATACACACTTCCAAAAGCTATCAAATCGGGTTATCTTGCGCCAATTAAAGCATTAACAATTCCATTGAAATTAGATTTATCTGGAGTTGGACAACAAGCAGGTGATTTTAGTACAAGTCAGCTAGGTTCAGCACTGGATCCATATTTAGAATCCATCGCAGACGAGATGGTAAAGGTAGCGAGTGACCGTAAAATTGTCGTATTCCTTCCATTGGTAGCGACGAGTCAGAAGTTTACTCAAATATTAAACGAAAAAGGTTTCCGTGCAGCAGAGGTAAATGGAGAGTCGAAAGACCGCGCAGAGATTTTGGAAGATTTCGATAAAGGTAAATACAACGTGCTTTGTAACTCGATGCTGCTCACTGAAGGTTGGGATTGTCCATCAGTCGATTGTGTCGTTGTATTGCGACCTACAAAAGTACGAAGTTTATACAGCCAGATGGTGGGGCGTGGTACCCGACTATTCCCTGGTAAAACTGAATTATTATTACTCGATTTCTTATGGCATACAGAGCGCCATGAACTTTGTCATCCAGCTCATTTAATCGCGTCAAATGATGAAATTGCCCAAGCCATGACAAAGCAAATCGAAGAGGCTGGCATCCCGATGGATTTAGAAGCGGTGGAGAAAACAGCTGCAGAAGATGTCATTGCGCAACGTGAAGAGGCATTAGCAAAGCAATTGGCCGAAATGAAAAAGCGCAAACGTTCTCTAGTGGATCCATTGCAATTCGAAATGAGTATCCAAGCAGAGGATTTATCAAGCTATGTGCCGGCATTCGGTTGGGAGTCGGGTCCACCTAGTGATCAGCAGGTGAAGAAATTAGAGAAGCTTGGTATTTTACCAGAGCAGATTGAAAATGCCGGAAAAGCGAGTAAACTACTTGACCGCTTAGATAAACGACGTGAAGAAGGCTTAACTACACCTAAGCAAATTCGTTTCCTGGAACAACGTGGCTTTGAGCATGTGGGCACATGGACATTTGACGGTGCGAAAAAGTTAATTGACCGTATAGCAGCAAATGGCTGGCGTATTCCTGAAGGTATAGTACCTAAAGATTATCAAGGAACTTAAACGTTTACTGTTAATGACAAGTTGCTTAGCGATTAAATAACACTCGACCATTTTGTTGGAATCAGTGAAATGGTCGGAATGGAGGGATTCGATTGTTAGATATTACTAAAATTAAAATTCGATTGCACACTCCAGAACGAATAGAAACAACACTGTTTTTACATCAGTTAGAAGTTACGGATGGTGAAAGAGAATACAGCCTTACCAATTACGAGGGGCAAGCTTTTGATTACAACATTGAAACAGGTGAAATTCTTGAACCAAATAGAAGAGTTAGCTTAATGAACGGGAAAGAGTACGTTTTTACAGCTCATGAGATTTTCTCTTTTGGGAATAACAAAGCAATTTTAGAAAATGCGGTGCAAGAGTATCTTTTTGAATATCACCAGGAGTCGAATATAAGCGCTAAAGTTATCAAAGCAGTCATGAAAGAAGTCCATGCTTTGCATAAATCTCATTCGCAACAAGCGAGGATAAACTTATTGGATCGTTCATTGGTTGAACGGGATATCGAATTATTCAAGCGTATGAGTAAACAAATAAAAGTGTGGTGAGCAGGTAGAATGAACAAACAACAAGTAGATCAAGCAATCAGTGAGTTAGTTAGCGATTATGTTTTTCCACTTGAAGCTTTGGTGGACGTACACACGAGATTGTTAGGCTGTACAGATGTGCATTACGCTGCTCAACAATTGTGCTATCTTCAAAATCTGATAAATGCCGGAATGGCGAAGAAACGAGGGTAATGAGATGAACTTACAAAAATTATTTGAAATACAAGCAGGGCTAGATGAACACATACTTGAGAATCATCCAGAACTACGAGATCAAAATAATTCGGACTGGAAGCTACTTGCTTTACAGGTTGAGCTAGGTGAATGTGCTAATGAATGGCGAGGTTTTAAAAAGTGGAGTAATAATCAGAAACCTCGCACGAAAGTTGAATATTTATGTGTTTACTGCCATGAAAATGGATTAGTTA
>JAVWKG010000079.1:0-11314 GCA_036638655.1 Lysinibacillus sp.
TAAGAAAGAAAGTGGCATGTATTTAATTGTGCAAAATAGTGGAATTGGGATGAAGGCTGAAGAGCTAGTTCACTTATTTGAGCCGCTGTATCAGATAGATAGTGCTCGAACGAAAGCAGGGCAACGTGGTACAGGGTTGGGATTGAGTATTGCGAGACAAATTGTACAAAAACATGGAGGGACAGTGGATATTGTGTCGAAGGAGACTGTAGGCACAGCAATTGTTTGCTGGCTTCCTAAAATATAAGGAGACGATGGATATGAAATGGAAGAAATCTTGGCTGACAGTAAGTATGGTGATGACATTATCATTTGCTCTAATCGGCTGTAGTGATGGAGAGTCGTTTACGCCCCAAGAGGTAGTCGACAATGCATTACAGGAAACGAAGGAAGTAAGCGCATATTTTGGAGAGTATACATTGGACTTTGGAGATGAAGAAAGCTCAGCTACTGTAAAAGAGTGGGTGAAGGATGGCAAGCGTCGTATTGAAATGCAATCGGAAAATGGAGAACATTTTATCACTGTAAATGATAGTAAGGAGATAAAAATGTTAGACGTGAAAGAAAATCATGTAATCATTCTCCCTATCCCAGAAGAGACTTTAGAGGAGCTTGGCAGTCAGTCGCCAAAAGATCAGGCGATGATGTTGTTAAATATGACAAAGGATTCACATGACATTTCCATAGCAGGAGAGGAAAAGATAGCAGGGCGAGATGCGTATCATGTTGTGGCAAAGGCAAAGAAGAAGGATGCTTTACTAGGGGATATAGAAGTTTGGATTGACAAGAAATCATGGGTGACCTTGAAGGTTGTTACTGCAAATGTAGGTAATGTGATGACTACAGAATATCAAAAAATAGATTTCGATACGAAAATAGATGATGCTCAGTTTGTACTCGATATACCGGCAGATGCCACAGTAGAGAAACTCAATGAGGAGGATCTTGGTTCTGCACCTTCAACAATAGAAGAGGCTAAAGCAAAGTTAGGGCAATTTTTAATCGTACCTGAACAAGATGGTGTGAAAATCTCGGCTGTTGAAGATATGAAGATGGAAGAAACATCGGAGTACGCATTTGACTATGTGATTGACCATGTTCCTGCTTTTTCACTGACTGTTTTTAAGCCAGTTAGTGGCCAGACAGAAATCGAAGCACTACCAAGCGAGAGTGTGATAGATGTACGCGGCTATAAGGGAACGAAAATGGATGAAGGTGATTTCCGGTACATTGGTTGGCTTGAAGGGGATTATCAGTATGGTATGATTATAGAAAATTCTGAGCTAACATTCGAAGAAGTCCTGCGTTATGCAGAAATGATGACAACTGTACAGTGAGGTAAATACAATGACAAAAGCTAGCTTTGTAAAGTGTTTTGCATTGTTCTTATTTAGTACGGGATTCTTGTATGGATTTGGTGAAACGTACAATATTGCCTGGCTGCAATTTCAATTTGTGTCTGACAGCAATGATACAGGATTTGCTTTTAGTTTTAGCTCACTCACACCTGTTTTAGCAAGCGTGTTCATTGTAGGGTTGTATGAAATGATTAGTAAATGGAATGTGAAACGTAATCATTGAGTGTGATGTTTTAGAAACACGGATAGCTACGTTAACTTACTTTAGATTTTTTAACTAAGATGTTGCCCAGATGCACGGTTATCGGGTAGCATCTTTTTTGTTATTATTAAAATGCTAGAGAATGAATGATACAGTAATTCGAGGAGGGAAAATATTGAAAAGAGTAATTTTGATCGCCTTAGCAATGTCTCATATTATTATTTCAATCGTCCTTTTCTTTGTTGGGCGGCATTATGCATTCGTTAACGATAGTATGAACGATTGGGTCTCTAATCTGGTCATTGGTCTAGCGACTATCAAACTATTTATATTTTTAAAACAAGTAGACATTGAAAGAATACCGAGTGCGACGCTCGTTGTGTATCCATTAGGTCTAATCCTGATCGTATATATTGCTTTTCATGACCTTCCGGAGTATTCGTATAATGAGGCAGTTGCAATTGTAGAACGTGAAAGTAATGAAGAAGTAATTATCCCATTAAAAGGGGTTAAAAAGGGGCAATTAGGCATGTATTTCATTTATACAAAATATAATTTTTAGTAAATATGGTGAATTGGTTTAGCATAACTAGCCAGTCTGGTTCTTGTTATGCTGAAGAGCTATCAGACACTAATAACTTATATATTTTTATTGCTCATGACGTTCTGTTTGGTAAATTATATGAATAAAATTGTTGAGTAGTTTTACATAGCCCATAGGAAATGGAACTTTTTTTGTGCACTGGATGCAACTTGAATGTTCAATAAAGGAATTTTTATGTGCAACAAAAAAATTATATAAATGTGAATCGGAATGGACGTGGCATCCGTCAGTAGTATAGAAAGCAGGTGAGTCCGGGCATGGAGATTGAAGAAATTATCACCAATCATGGTGACTATTTACTGAAAATTGCCTATTTATACGTGAAAAATCAAGCGACTGCTGAAGATATCGTACAAGATGTGTTTATAGCCTATTACGAAAAGCAGGACCAGTTCCGTGGTGAAGCCTCCATTCGTACATATTTAGTGAAAATGACGGTGAATCGTAGTCATGATTACTTGCGAAGTTGGAAAAGTAAGCGAATAACATTATTCGAACGGATTACAGGTAAACATACTTTTCAGACACCAGAAAAATGTATAGTGGAAAAATCGGCAAAAATGGAGTTGGTAGAAGCGTTATTTATGCTTTCGGTGCATTACCGCGAAGTGCTAGTCCTCTATTATTTTGAAGAAATGTCGACAGTTAATATTGCGAAGCTTTTGAAATGTCCAGAGTCAACTGTAAGAACACGTTTACAGCGAGCAAGAAAGCAATTAGCAGAAAATCTGGATGAAGAGGATTGGGAGGTGCTACGTCATGAATCAATTTAAAGAAAATTTAAGTCGTGAGTTGCGGTCTATTTCATTACCCGAAGAAAAGCAGCAAAACATTGCTCAAAAAGCAAAAAAGAAAAAGAAATACCAAGCTAGGAAAATAAATTGGCAATATCGTGTTGTCCTTGCAACCTTTGCTGTAAGTTTATTAAGCCTTTCGTATTTAATGTGGCAAGGGAATGATTCACCAAAACGTGCACAGTCAACTGCTTCATCTGCTAGCGCATCAGAGGAAACGAGCATGTTCTCATTAGATTGGTTACAAAATGATTTTGTGAAAACAATTGCAGTCATTCTTTTTTATGTTGTAGTTCGTATAATTGCGATAAAAATACTGAAAAAGAAATCAGGCTTGCCTCACTGTATTTATTGTGGAGAAGAGTGGACTTATAAACAAGCATTTAAACTAAGTATGTCAAGTAACCAAGTGATGGCGTGCCCACATTGTGAAGGGAAACAATATCGAACAAGGAAGTCGGCTAGACAATACGGAATGATTAATATGATCTTCCCATGTATGATTTTTATTCCAATGATTTTTGATTATTTTGTTTTAGGCCTCATTGTGCATGTACTTGGTATTTTCTATATTTCTTTTAGTTTAGTCCCTTATCTTGTGGAAACACAGGAAGAAGACCCAACGAATAAGCCATTATGGTAATGAATATTCAAGTGAAAAATGGCTAATCGAATGCAACTATGTCTTTAATATTTAAATTATATTGACAAGTAATTAAAATTGCTTTATCTTTTTAGTTAACTTAAAAATATATTTGGTTAACTCATAAAGGGAGCGTGCATTATTTTGAATAAAGGAATTACTTATCAATATGTATTAGCAGCATTTGGAGCAGCAATTATTGCTGTATTAGCGCAAGTAACAATTCCACTACCGTTTTCACCTGTACCTATTACAGGGCAAACACTGGCAATTGGTTTAGTAGTGACAATATTAGGAACTAAACTTGGTACGTTATCTGTACTTTTATATATTTTACTAGGATCAGTTGGAATGCCGGTATTTAGTGGTATGTCAGGAGGCTTAGGAGTTATCGTAGGACCGACAGGAGGCTATATCGTAGGTTTCCTTCCAACAGCAATTATTATGGGGAAATATTTAGATGAATTTGGACTGACAATTCCGCAAGCAATTAGTGCCAATCTAATTGGGATGATTATAACTTTAGCATTTGGGACAACATGGTTAAAAATTGCAGCAGACTTATCCTGGACGGCTGCAATTATGGGTGGTGCTGCGCCGTTCATCATCACAGGTATTATTAAAGCAGTAGGAGCGGCTTGGTTAGGTATAGTTGTGCGTCGTCGTTTACAATCAGCACGTTTAATTGAAGCAACGGCGTAAGAGGAGCGAAATAGCTTGAAAACATTATGGACAGGTGGCACCATTTATACAATGGTTCGTGAAGGCGAGACAGTTGAAGCGGTGCTAGAACATAACGGGGAAATTGTGGCGACAGGCTCAGTGCATAGCTTGTCGCCACAAGCTGATTGTATAAAAGATTTACGAGGGAAAGTGATGTATCCCGGCTTTGTCGATAGCCACTTACATATGATTGGCTACGGTGAGAAATTAAAGCATTTAGATGTTTCGGCAGTAACGAGTAAAGCGGAGTTGTTGGCGCGAATTCGTGAGAGAATGCAAGTAACGGCACCTAGTGAGTGGGTCATTGCCATTGGGTTAAATGAAACGCAGTTCGATGAGCCAAGCTTCCCGACATTGGCAGAGTTAGATACACTAGGTGATGCGTACTTAATCGTGAAGCGGAGCTGTCATCACTTACTATTGGCTAATAGTAAGGCGCTGCAGTTTGCTGGTATTACAGTCGAAACTTCCTCGCCTGTTGGGGGCATTATCGAGAAGGTAGATGGTCAGTTAACCGGTGTATTAAAGGATACGGCTCTTTATATGATTGTCAATCATATGCCGCATATTACACCAGCTTATGTGGAGGATGCACTAGAGAAAGCAGTGAAATCTTTACAATCATTTGGCTTGGTAGGTGGGCATTCGGAGGATTTAAGTTACTACGGTCCACCTCGCCAGCCTATCCACGCATTTAGGAAAATTGTTGAGGAAAAGACGTCCTTTAAGGCGCATTTATTGCAGCATCATTCAGTTTTCGAGGAAGTATGTGAAATGGGTTTGAATGTCGAGCAGTCACCTTATTTACAGTTTGGGGCAATGAAAATATTTGTTGATGGGGCATTTGGTGGACGAACCGCGGCATTAAGAGAGCCTTATAGTGATGAGCCAACTAATAATGGCATGCTCATTCATTCAAAAGTACGCCTAGAAGAACTTGTGCAACTTGCTCGGAAATATGAAAATACAGTAGCGGTGCATGCCATTGGCGATCTTGCCATCGAAACGATTTTAGTGGTGTTTGCACAATATCCACCAATACATGAAGGACAGGTAGACCGTGTTATTCATTGTAGTTTAGTGGATCAAGGGATTGTTGCAAAACTGGCAGAGTTGCCTGTTGCGATTGATATGCAACCGCAGTTTGTGCAAGGAGAATATGCTGCGGAAGTAGTGAGGTTAGGTGAGGAGCGAGCGAAGGGCGTGCACCCACTGAAATCGCTACTAGATAAGGGGCTTATTGTAGCGGGAGGTAGTGATGCACCGATCGAACATCCAAACCCTCTGCACGCTATGTATGCTGCTGTAACGCGACGCAACTTTGGTGAAACGCACGATGGCTACGGAGAAAACGAGAAAATCACACGTTTTCAAGCTGTTCAAATGTATACGGTAAGTGCTGCTGAAATAATTGGACTAGCTCATAACCGCGGGCAAATTGTGCCAGGCTTCGAGGCAGACTTTACTGTTCTAGAGAGAGATATTTTCTCAGTGGATGTAGAAGAAATCCCGCATATCCGGGTGGCGTATACTGTCATAGACGGTCGCATTGTTTATGAAAAATGTTGAGATGAAATAAATAATTCGATTGTACCAAAAGTTCGTGTCTTCACTTTTGGTACAGTCGTTTTTTGATTTTCAAGTGTCAAAGTTGATGATTCAAAAAAGTATATTAAAATAGTTATTAAGTTCACCTGAAATTTTAAAGTAATAACCTTTAGAGAGGTTGATAGCATTGTATTATTTTGTGAGTAACTGTACTATTACAAATAGAGAGTTTTGTTTAAGGAGGAGTGTATGGACCAACAACATTTTGAAGAATTATTTATCACAACACAGGAGTTATTCAATACGAATCGCTTTTTAGAATATATAGAGCTAAGTGATGCGGCAATTGAATTTGCTTATGAATTAGAGAGATATGATAAAGCACTTCTACTTTTACGCTACCGTTGTACAAGTTATTTTCAAATTGGAAATTTACGAATGGCGATTAGTGTACTGGGACAATATAGCGAGTTAACTTTTCAATATGGCACAGATATTGATATTATTCAATATTATTCATTAGCGTCGATTTGTTGGGCAACGTATGGGCATTTGAAAAAGGCTGAGAAATTGATGCTGAAAGGCCTTGAAATCGCTCATCGTATCGAACATGCAGAAAGCTTAGGTAAAATTTATAATAATTTGAGTCAGTTGCAAAGAGAATCAGGAAGATATGAACAGGCAAAAATATTTGCTACAAAGAGCTTGTATTACTCGAATGCTTTTGAAAAGAAACATAAGTACCCATTTACGGGCATAATACACCCGAAAACAAATTTAGCTGTTGCCCATATATGGCTTGCCGAATATGGGGAAGCTGAGGCACTTATAAAGGAATTGCTTGTAACTATTACAAAACCTCCGTATAGCAAGGCGCAATTGGAAGTTTTTAATGCGTATGCTTTGTTTTTTGAAAAGCAAAATCGTATCGATGAGGCGATTGATATGTATCAAAAATCGAAGCGTTTTGCATTGGAAAATAACGATTTGTCGTTACTACAAACGATTTATGCCTCATTATTGAAGCTAGTTGAGCAACAAGGTGATTTAATTGTCCAATGTGCAATTCAAAAAGAGTATATTAGTATTTTGCTAGAAATTCAAAAAGAGGACTATTCTCAAGTGTTATTTGAAATGGAATATAGTGGTAAGAAAAAGCAAATTGAAAAAACTTCGTATGTTGATCCGCTAACGAGTATTTATAATCGCCGTTATTTCGATAAACATGCTACGAAATTACTTCAGGATGCCTCAAATACAAAGCAACGTTGGGCTTTAATGATGATTGATATGGATCACTTTAAATCTATTAACGATTCATATGGACATTTGTTTGGAGATCAAGCACTGATTGCCGCAGCTTCTATATTACAAAAATTTAGTCAAAGTTACGAATCAATCGTTGCGAGGTTTGGTGGAGATGAGTTTATTGTTCTTACGAAAATCAATGAAGACCAATCCGAGCAAATCATTGCATATGAGATTTATCAGGAGCTAACGTCTCTTGTTTTAAATACAGGTCAAGAAGCTGTGAATTTGGAATTTAGTATCGGTGTAAGTACTAATGAAGATGGGCGAATTACGGATACTGGTCAGCTCATAAAAGAGGCAGACAGCGCACTTTATATTTCAAAACGAAATGGACGTAATCAGCTTACAATTTACAACCGACATAACAATTTTTAATAAGTTAATAATCAGAAACGAGTACTCTAGCTAGTGAGAGGACTTGTTTTTATGTGGAATTGCAATAAATTCACAACAAAAAACGTGAACCTTTCAGCGATAGATGGCTAAAGGGTTCACGTTTTTTACTTATTTATTATTTCGCATCAATCATTATAGTAGGGTCCACGTATTCGTCGAAAGGAGCTTCCTTTAAGAGCTCCGCTAGCGATTGCAGCTTTCTTCAATTTAGTACCTTCCTTATGCGCTATTTTCGCAGATTGATTCAGTATTTGGCTCGATACCGCCCACAAGTAGTTAGTTTAAACGGCCATAACCTGTAAAGTGTTCTTTCCAATATGCGCCATTGATTTTATTGATTTGAACGTAATAACCACTTGCGGCAATCATTTCATTATTGCCGATATATATACCAACATGTGAAATGCCTGACTTATAGGTATTGCTAAAGAATACTAAGTCACCAATTTGTGGTGTAGAAACAGGTGTAGATGCATTGTAGAAGCCTGCTGCTGATAAACGAGGCGTAGAAATCCCTGCTTTATTGTAAACATAAGTAATATAACCCGAGCAGTCAAAGCCGCTTGGCGATGAACCGCCGAAAACATATTTTACGCCTTTTAATTGTTTTGCAATTGAAACAATATTATTACCTACAGAAGAATTAGGTGGAGTTGGCTTTGACGGTGATGTTGTTGAGCCGCTAACGATTAATTTTTGTCCAACAGAGATTGATGTAGAAGATAAATTATTTAATTTCATGATTGTATGGTATGAAATGCCGTATTGACTACCGATTTTCGATAATGTATCGCCTGGTTTTACTATATGAGTAGATGTATTACTTGATTCAACTGAGTTTGATGGTGGCTTTGTTGTAGAAGTCGTAGAACCATTAATCACTAGTTTTTGTCCAATATGGATTAGAGTTGAAGATAGATTATTCCATTCCATTAATGTTTTAGACGAAACACCATACATGCTACCAATTTTTGATAAAGAATCCCCAGGTTTTACTGTATAAGTAGTGGTAGAACTTGGAGGATGAGTAGTAGAATTTTGATTGTCCCCTATAATTAATTGTTGTCCTGGGAAAATGATAGTAGATGTTAAATTGTTTGTATTCATAATTGCTTGATAAGAAACGTTATATGCTTTTCCTATTTTAGATAATGAATCGCCTGATTTTACTGTATATGTGGCTGCTGAAGCTTGTCCAACAGATGTTAATAAGACAGTTGTTCCTACTGTTAACGCTGCTAATTTTGATGACCATTTTTTCATATTGATATATTCTCCTTAATTACTAATACTTGCAGGGAATATAATACCATTCTAATATAACAATTAGATATCAAATATATAACAAAAAAGACCGTTTTGTAATATTACATATTTTTGCGTTATTTATAGCGTATATTGCATTATACGATAGGAAAATGACAAAAAATAATTATTTTTAAGATTGAAATAATAAGAGGTGAAGTGTTATTTTGATATTTTTTTGATATTTTAAATCTTTTTACTACCAATGGAATTACAATAGTTCGTATAGGAATTGCTATATCATGAATCCTATAGAATATACATATTGAAGAATAAACAAGGGGTATAAATAGTTGTAACTTTTGACTAGTAATTACGTCTGTTGTTATTAAGATAGATGTGTTCAATTCATTTATCCGGTATTCTGTTACAATTATCTTACAGAGGCATGACATATTAATATTCGTTAAACCGCTGAGGTTCATGTTTGTGGTCGGCTTGGCACTTACTTTGTAGAGTGATAGAAACTGGCTAGATTCATAATTAATGGGAAAGTGTGCAGATATGTAAAAGAAAAATGGAGGTAACTCCACAAGAAGGACAACGTAGAGAATGAATAATTTGTTAGATTGGCTGCAGCACGATTCTTGGTTGACGAGAATTAGTAGCTTTTTGCTCATGGCAATGTTAGCATTTTTGCCTGCTATCCCGATTCCTTTAGTCGCAGGGATAATTGCAACGACCTTCCCTACTCCTATAGCGCTATTTATTAGCTTGGGTGGTACTGTATTTGGCTCAATTTGCATGTTTTATCTTTGTCGATATGGATTGCAAAGGGTGGCGCTAAAACAAGTACAAAAATGGCAACGGCTTGATGGCTTTTTTCAATTACTGGAACGTAATGGTTTTTTGGCTGTACTCATTGGTCGATTAATACCGATTATGCCTTCAGCCGCAATCAATGCCATTGCGGGTGTGACCAAGGTTCGTTTCCGTTCATTTCTATTAGCGACAGCAATCGGGAAATTTCCAACGATGCTAGCTTTCACGATCGCAGGTGCTCAATTTGGAAAGAACCAAGTCGTAACCGGTATTATGATTGGTTTATATATTATAGTACTATTTTTATTAGGCTTGAAAATAAGAAATAAATGGGCAAGAGGATGATTGAAAGTAATTTTGATTATCCTCTTTTCCTATTTCTATCCATAGATTTCAACCATTTTCTTTGTCTCCAGCTACTCATGATATAAACAGTAGCAGAAATCACGATTAGCCCAGCTGAAACCTTCGATAGAACAGGATACTGCAAATACATGCCAAAAAAAATACCTACAAAACCTAGAGTTCCTAATAGTAAAGTGTGCTTTTTTTGATTTTCATAAATGGAGAAGTGAAAATCCCTTTGTTGTAGCGTTTCTTTCTGAGCTACTAATCGCTGGGGTGTCTCTATTAATTCTTGGACAGAGTGAAATACTTTAAAGATTGGTAGGGCATTAATCCACTGTAAAATGAACTTCCAATTATTTACGTTACCTTGTTTGAGCCAATCGGAAAATGCAGGTTTGATGATGTCTAAAATTTCTTTATTTGGATTAATGGTTAGTAGCAGGCCTTCAATTGTAATGAAAGAGCGACCTAAAAAGATGAATCGTGTTGGTACTTGAATAGGAAGTAATTTGAGCATATCATTCATTTCTTTTTTGACAGCAAATAAATCCATTTCTTTCATCTCTTTTAAATCAATGCTTAGTACATCTTTAAGTAAATTTTCAATAATTTTAAGATTGGCACCTGGCAGTAAGAACCCTAAATCCTTTAATGCCTCAGCTGCTTGTGCATAATTTTTCAATAAGATGGCTTGAATTAAATTTTGGAAATGGGTAGCATCTTTTCTTGATATTTCACCGACCATACCAAAATCAAGAAGTACAATCGATCCGTCTGATTTTACCAAAACATTTCCAGCGTGAGGATCCGCATGAAAAACACCAGCTTCTAACCATTGTGGTAAAAAAGTGCCGATTAAACGATGTGCTAATTCCTCTCGATCGATTTGAGCTGTATTTAAAAAATCTTCATCTGTTATTCTCGCGCCATCGATCCATTCCATCACTAATACTTGAGGGGTACTAATGTCGGGATAAACGTCCGGAATCATTAACTTTTCGTAGGATTCAAAACGTTTTCGAAAATGTTGAATGGTTTCCAATTCTTTATTGAAATCTAATTCACGTTCAATAACGTATTTTAGTTCCTTAAAAAGTAGTTTGAAATTGATAAATCCTTTAGGAACAGGCGCAAAGTGATGTGCAAACCAAATAATAATGGCTAATGAACGAAAATCAATTCGCATAAGTGTAGGTATTGATGGACGTTGAACTTTAATGGCTACATGAGTCCCGTCCTTTAACTTCCCACGATAAACTTCACCGATTGATGCGGAAGCGACCGCTTTTGTTTCAACTGAAAGAAGCACGGTTTCGATAG
>JAVWKG010000079.1:11349-13316 GCA_036638655.1 Lysinibacillus sp.
TTCTTTTTCCAAGACACTTTTAATTTCTTCCCAAGAGGAGGAGGGTACCTGATCCACAAGATCCTCTATTTGATTGATAAAACTACTAGGCACCAAATCTTTGCGAATGCTTATAAATTGCCCTACTTTAATGAGCACGCCTTCTAGCTCGAAAAGTGTCTGACGGAATTGTCGACCAAGCTTTCCCCATAATTCATCCCATTCCACAGCAGACTTCTTTCGGAGACGAAACGAATATACTTGAACAAACATAGATAATGCAAAAGATAATATCTTCCACGAGCGATACCAACTTTTCGTATTTTTCAAAGTTATACCTCCTCAACCAAATAAAATACTTTGAATACTGTTTGTTGAATGACGGTAAATAAACAGATCCTCTATTATTATATACAAAAAAAGGAATGAAATGTGTATTTTAAAAAGGTACTACGGGTTCTACACGATTCTTGATTGAATTATTAAAATAATAAATTTATAAGTAATTATTTTCAGTAATATGATTGTTATTATTTTTTACTTTTGATATGATAAAAAGCGAAAGTAAACGAAAAATAGAAGGTAGGGGTAAATGGTGAGTAACAAAGATCTAATGGCAATAAACGCAATTCGCACATTATCGATTGACGCAATTGAAAAAGCAAACTCAGGTCATCCAGGTTTACCAATGGGAGCTGCGCCAATGGCTTATACGCTATGGACGAAACAACTACGTCACAACCCACAAAATCCTACATGGTTTAACCGAGACCGTTTCGTACTATCAGCTGGTCATGGTTCGATGCTTTTATATAGCTTATTACATTTAGGTGGTTACGACTTAAAGATGGAAGAGCTTAAAAATTTCCGTCAATGGGGATCGAAAACACCAGGGCATCCGGAATACGGGCATACGATTGGAGTTGAAGCAACAACTGGTCCACTTGGTCAAGGTATTGCTATGACTGTTGGTATGGCAATGGCTGAGCGTCATTTAGCAGCAACTTACAATAAACCAGGCCATGAAATCGTCGATCACTATACATTCGCACTTTGTGGTGATGGTGACTTGATGGAAGGGGTAGCAGCAGAAGCGATTTCACTTGCGGGACATTTACAACTAGAAAAATTAATCGTTCTTTACGACTCCAATGATATATCTCTAGATGGCGATCTAGAAAAATCATTTTCTGAAAACATTCAAAAGCGTTTCGAATCTTATGGATGGAACTACTTAAAAATACAAGATGGAACAGATGTAAATGCAATTAATAGTGCAATCGAAACAGCAAAACAAAACACTGATGGTCCAACAATGATTGAAGTGAAAACAGTTATTGGTTTCGGTTCTCCAAATAAATCAGGTAAGGCAGATGCGCACGGTGCACCACTTGGCGCAGATGAAGTCGCATTAACAAAAGAATCTTATGGTTGGATTGATGAACCTTTCCATATTCCTACTGAAGTATATGACACATTTGACCAAGCAGCAGAAATACAAGGGGTACAAGCCGAAGCCGCTTGGAATGAAAAATTCGAAGCGTATAATGCGAAATTCCCAGAGCTTGCAGCACAATTTGTTAATGCGATGAAAGGTAAACTGCCAGAAGATTTTGCTTCGGAATTACCAGTATATGAAGCTGGTGAATCAGTCGCGACACGCTCTTCCTCAGGTAATGCAATCAATGCAATTGCGAAGAAAACACCGTCATTCTTCGGTGGGTCAGCTGACTTAGCGGGTTCAAACAAAACAACAATCAAAGATGCAGGTGATTTCTCTCCTGAAACACCAAATGGTCGCAATATTTGGTTCGGTGTACGTGAATTTGCAATGGGAGCTGCAATGAATGGTATGGCACTACATGGAGGTGTCAATGCATTCGGTGGTACATTCTTCGTATTTTCTGACTATGTTCGTCCTGCAGTACGTTTATCTGCATTAATGGGCTTACCTGTTACTTACGTGTTCACGCATGACTCAGTAGCAG
>JAVWKG010000080.1:0-13188 GCA_036638655.1 Lysinibacillus sp.
TAGCGATGGAAGCTGCGGACATTACACTAATCCGTGGTGACCTTAACAGTATTGCGGATGCGATTTTAATGAGCCGCAAAACAATGCGCAATATTAAACAAAACCTATTTTGGGCATTTGCCTATAATATAATGGGTATTCCAATTGCAGCAGCAGGGTTATTGGCACCATGGGTAGCAGGTGCTGCAATGGCGTTCAGTTCTGTATCAGTTGTATTAAATGCTCTTCGTTTACAGCGTGTAAAACTAAAATGATTATATAGAAAAACTGCTGTACCAAAATCATTCTTTTTGGTACAGCTGCTTTATGTTAGAAATAAACCGAGTGCTGCACAAAGTATGCCAATAATGATGGAACTTAACACATAAACAACGGCTTGTCGCCACTGTTGCTTTTCAAGTAACTGCAATACTTCGAAGCCAAATGTGGAAAAGGTAGTGTAAGCTCCTAAAAAGCCAATGCCAATAAGGTGCCATAGCCACTCTGCGGGTTGTAATCCATAGAGAAAGCCGAGTGCAAAGGATCCGCTGCAATTGATAAGTAAGGTTGCCCAAGGATAGGAACTTACAATAGATTTTCCAATATAAAATCGAATAAGTGCACCGAAAAAACCGCCAAATCCAACGAGAATCATTGCGCTTGCCTCCTTGCGACATAGACACCTAATGCAGCAAAGAGCAATCCGCCTCCAACGCTGCCGGATACATAGCTACTTGCAATAAGCCACTCGCCTTGTTCAAATAATAATAGTGTATCTACAGTAAATGTAGAAAAAGTTGTAAAAGCACCGAGAAAACCGGTTCCAATGGCGAGAGTAATCGGTGTTCGCTTTGTGTATTTTGTGAAAAGCCATGCTAGACAAAAGCAACCGATACTATTTATGCATACTATTGGCCAAGGAAAGCTACTATTTTGAGGAATAATCTGGCTCAGACCGTAACGAGCCGTAGCTCCAAAAAATCCCCCAATGCCGATTGCGAAAAATTGCCTCATAATTAATAGAAAAACACCCCTTCATTACAATAATTTCGTATACTTAATCATAAACGATTCACCGCTTTAATGCGTTAACTATTTCCTAATAAAATGCAAAAATAATAATTAGAATGTTGACAATTATTTAAATAATATGATAACCTTCAAGAACACTATAACAAATCAAACAAAGGAGGACATGACAATGATTAATTTAACTGTATATTTACAAAACACAGCTGCATACATTGTCCTTGTCTAAATTTGTGAACTTTACTTTACATTAAAAGGCGAGGGTAACTCCTAACCTTTTATTAGAGACACGTACTCTTTTTAGGGGTACGTGTCTTTTTGTTGCCTTATTTCTGAAATAGGGACAGTTCACTTGAATCCAGTTGTAGTGAACATGAGAAAAGGAGTGTATGTAATATGTGGAACAAAATGAGAAAGATGATTTTCAACAAGGAGTCGCTAGATAGCGGGTAGCTCCAATCAAGAGCAAATGATGAAAGTAGGTTGTAATGTATGTTTGATGTTTTAAGTAAGTTAAGCTGGTTCTTCAAGCAATATTGGAAGCAATATACTCTAGCAGTCGTGTTACTTATAATTGCCAGCGTGCTAGAGGTCATTCCACCGTATTTATTAGGTACCATCATTGATATCATCACGGCAGGAGAAATGACGACAGCGATTTTAACAAAGTATATTTTCATATTTTCAGCAATTATTATTGGTGGATATGCATTGAATTTTGTTTGGCAGTTCCGTTTGTTTGAAGGGGCCATTAATCTTGAAAAAATAATGCGCCAACGTTTAATGACACAATTTTTGCGCATGACTCCCACGTTTTATGAAAAGAATCGTACAGGTGATTTAATGGCTCGTGCGACGAATGATTTAAATGCGGTTTCTTTAACAGCAGGCTTTGGTATTATGACGCTCATTGACTCAACAGTATTTATGGGCTGTATTATTTTTGCAATGGGCTATATGATTTCGTGGAAGCTAACTTTCTTTGCGATGTTACCAGTGCCAATTATGGCATTACTGATTCAGTATTTAGGGAAAATCGTGCATGAACGCTATATGAAGGCGCAGGATGCCTTTGGGGAGCTAAATGATAATGTGCTCGAATCTGTCGCAGGTGTACGTGTTGTACGTGCGTATGTTCAGGAACAGAAAGATGAAGCCAATTTTGCAGCAATGAGTGAGATGGTATATGAAAAGAATATGCATACTGCAAAAATCAACGCTTTATTTGGACCAATTACGAAGGTAGGTACTGGCATAAGCTTTGCTGTAGCGCTCGGCTATGGTGCTCATTTAGTTTCAATAGAAGCGATGACTATTGGTCAGCTTATAACGTTTAACGTCTATTTGGGTCTAGCTGTATGGCCAATTTTTGCGATTGGTGAGCTTATTAATGTCATGCAGCAAGGTAATGCTTCACTAGACCGTGTGCAAGAAACATTAAACTATGATGCGGATGTGCAAAATACTGCAAATCCTCAAAAGGTTGTAATACCGAGTGTTATTGGTTTTGAAGATTTAACATTTCAATATCCAATGAGTCAGGTGAAAAACTTACAGCGTATTTCGATTGCACTAAAAAAAGGTGAAACACTCGGTATTGTTGGAAAAACAGGTGCTGGTAAGACGACATTTTTGCGTCAGTTATTACGTGAATATCCAATTGGTGATGGGCAACTATCAATTGACGGAATAGATATTACCCAGCAAACAAAAGAGCAATTACTAGATTGGATTGGCTATGTACCTCAGGATCATGTGTTATTCTCACGTACGATTCGTGAAAATATTTTATTTGGCAAAGAGAATGCGACAGATTGGGAATTACAGCAAGCGATACGTGCAGCATATTTTGTAAAGGATTTAGAAAATTTACCGATGGGTCTTGAAACGCTTGTGGGAGAAAAAGGTGTATCACTTTCGGGTGGACAAAAGCAACGTGTGTCAATTGCACGCGCGCTTATTAAAGATCCGGAAATTTTACTATTGGACGACTCGTTATCAGCTGTTGATGCGAAGACAGAAGCGAGAATTATCGAAAACATTCAGCAAGCGCGTCATAATAAAACAACCATTATTACGACACATCGCCTGTCTGGTATTCAGCATGCTGATGTCATCATTGTATTAGATGATGGGCAAGTTATAGAGCAAGGTACACATGAACAGCTCCTTTCACAAAATGGCTGGTATAAAGAACAGCACGACCGTCAGCAGCTAGAAGGAGGTGCCTCATGAGTACGAGTCAACGTTTAATGCAATACGCAATGTATTTTAAAAAACCGATATTTTTAGGGCTATTTTTCCTAACAATTGCTGTCTTTACAGAGTTAGTTGCTCCTTTTATCGCCATGTATATTATTGATAATCATATGACAATCGGCAAGATTGATATAAAGCCAATTACATGGCTACTTATTCTTTACCTGGCATTAGCAGTAGCAACGGCTATTTTACGTTATTTTATGTATATTTATTTGCAGATGGGCGCCAACCGCATCGTGCAGAAGTTAAGAAAAGACGTATTTGGGCATTTACAGACATTACCGATTCATTATTTTGATAATTTACCAGCTGGGAAAATTGTTGCTCGTGCAACGAATGATACGGAGGCTGTACGTAATTTATATGTACAGGTGTTGTCAAATTTTGTGACGAGTTTCATTTCAATTATCGGGGTCTATGTCGCACTCTTTATTTTGAACTGGAAGATGGCGCTACTGGCATTAACGATGATACCAATTATTTATGCATGGATGATTTTGTACCGTAAGTTTGCTTCACAATATAATGATGTCATTCGTACAAAAATTGCGGACATTAATGCGATGATTAATGAGTCCATTCAAGGGATGACGATTATTCAAGCATTTCGTCGTGAACAGCAAATGACGAAGGAATTTGATGACATGAATAATGAGCATTATGCTTATGGGCGTAAACTATTATTCCTCGATTCAGCAACATCATTTAACTTAGTGAACACGTTACGACTTATAATGTTTACCATTTTTATTATCTATTTTGGGTCACAATCAATGACGACAACAGAAATCATATCTGCGGGTGCGCTATATGCCTTTGTCGATTATTTAACAAAACTGTTTAATCCGATTACAAATATCGTCAATCAGTTTTCACAGCTTGAACGTTCGCTCATTGCAGGGAAGCGTGTGTTTGAGGTGTTAGATATGGATGGGGAGCCTGTATCGCAAGAAAGTTTACCAAGATATCAAGGGAATGTTGTGTTCGAAGATGTTTCCTTTGCTTATAAAAATGATGACTATGTGTTGAAAAATTTATCATTTGAGGCGCATCAAGGAGAAACAGTTGCTTTAGTTGGACATACAGGTTCAGGAAAAAGCTCCATTATGAACTTACTATTCCGCTTCTATGATCCATCACAGGGGAAAATTTCGATAGATGGTGTAGATGTAACAGCGGTCTCACGTCAAACAATGCGAGAGCACATGGGTATCGTGTTACAGGACCCGTATTTATTTACCGGAACGATTGCATCTAATGTAAGTTTAAATAACCCGAAGATTTCACGTGAGAAAATTGAAGCTTCGCTAAAGGCAGTTGGTGCAGAGCAAGTGCTTAGCAACTTACCAAATGGTTATGATGAGCCAGTAATTGAAAAAGGAAGTACTTTGTCTTCAGGACAACGTCAGCTGATTTCCTTTGCGCGCGCTCTTGCCTTTGACCCAGCGATTTTAATACTAGATGAAGCAACGTCTAATATTGATACGGAAACAGAGGAAATTATTCAGCATGCGATGGATGTATTGAAAAAAGGGCGTACAACATTTATTATTGCGCACCGACTATCAACGATTAAAAATGCCGATCGTATATTAGTGCTTGAACGGGGCCAAATTGTCGAAAGAGGCACTCATGACGAACTATTAGCAGTAGGTGGCGTTTACGAAAAAATGTATCAAATGCAAGCAAAATCATTATAGAAATAAAGAAATGTCCTACTTCGATGTTTGAGAAGTGGGACTTTCTGATTGAAGACGCACGATTAAAATATAGAAAATACGAAATGAAATAAACATAAATTGTTGTATATGGTACACTACTTGTAATTATATAAATTAGTAGATACTGCGGTAATGTTATATAGATTTCGTTAGTATGCTCATATTTTGAGGGGGATTTTTTTTTGGAACAGACAAGTATTTTTAAACTGATACATACAATAGAACTGATGAATAATGAAAACATTAAACGTTTCACACGTAAATTTCCATATCCACTTGGCATTTCACCGATTTTAGTTCTAGCAGAATTACGTACGAAGGGTCCACAAAAACAAGCAAAATTAGCTGAAACCCTCGGCTATACAAAGGGGGCGATGACAAGTATCGCGGCAAAATTAGTGAAATTAGAACTAGCGGAGCGATTATACGATGAAACTGATCGCCGTACAGTACAAATGGTTATTACAAAAGCTGGAAAAGAAGCACTCAAAGATGCTCATGAAATAGGTAAAGACGTATTTATAGATTTATTTAAGGTGCTAAACGAGGAGGAAATTAAACAGTATTTACATATCCAAGAAAAGCTAGTTTCAGGTATACAAGACCATTAGAATAATCATGAAACAACTCTATAGTTAGTGACCCGAATTTCACTGGGGAACGTTATGTGTAATATTTTGTATATTTTTTTGTGTTAAACTCTATACTGAAATGAACTTTTCTTTAAGCGCAGACGTCTTAATAGTTGAGAAAATCTGTTAAGGACGAGGAAGGACATTGTATGAAAGAAAAAAGTAGACGAAGTAAAGAAAAAAAAGGGTCAAGAAAACTATGGAAATGGCTTGTAGGTGGCTTTTTTTTCATTATTTTAGTAATTGCAGCGACTACCTATATTTCCATTCAAAAAACTGTGGATAAAATGAATACACCGTTAGTGGAAAATGGAGAAGGTAAATCACCTGTTGTAAATGTAAGTAAAACGAAGCCGTTTTCGGTACTATTATTAGGTGTGGATGAAAGAGAGGATGATAACGGACGCTCTGATACAATGATTGTCGTTACTGTAAATCCTGAAAAGAAATCAATGAAAATGTTAAGTATACCTAGAGATACGCGTACAGAAATTATCGGCAACGATACTGTTGAGAAGATTAACCATGCGTACGCAAGAGGTGGTGTGCCTATGGCGATGGACACTGTTGAGAACTTTATCGATATTCCGATCGATAATTATGTGTTCATTAATATGGAAGGCTTCCTACAAATAATTGACACGCTCGGTGGCATTACGATTAATAATGATATGGAATTAACGTATGATAACTACCACTTCCCTAAAGGCGAAGTTAACCTAACTGGCGAGGAAGCACTTATTTTCACACGTATACGATATGAAGATCCGCGTGGTGATTTTGGGCGTCAAATTCGTCAAAGACAAGTCATTGAAGCGGTGATGAAAAAAGCTTCAAATCCATCAATGTTAATGAAAGTCGATGATGTTCTGGATGTTGTAGGAGAAAACGTGCGTATGAACTTTGCAATGTCGGATCTTGTAAAGCTTCAGTCTATTTATAAAAAAATGGATGGTTCGATTGATCAATTATCCTTTGAAAAAGGGGAGGAGCTAAGACTCGATAAATGGTATTATATCCCTGATGATGAAGAACTATTAAGCATTCAAACTACATTGCAAGAACATTTAAAAGAGAAATAATGTAACAGACTGATTTGATAGTAGAATTCACTGCTATTGAAATCAGTCTTTTTTGTCTACACGATTTTTGAGTAGTTTGAAATATCAGACAATTTAAGTTATACTGTACTAACTTAGTATAAGAGGAGTGAGGAAAATGATGATAGCTGCAATTTTACTTGCCATCGCCTTTCCTATAGGTATTATTTTGTTAGTGGATTTATATAGCGAGCAAAGAAATCAACTGTCGAAGAGTTGAACGCAAAAACTGACATACTCGTCAAAAGAAATTCCAGATGCTATAATTGTTGAAAAAAGTAATGGAGAATGTAAATGGAGCAAGACATAAAGGACCGTAAGAAAAGTGGGCTTTTTTCATACATCAAGCTGGTCATCATCACATTTTTAATTGTTTTTGGATGCAAACAGTTTTTATTTGCACCGATAAAAGTACTAGGTGCTTCCATGTATCCTTCATACGAAGATAAAGATGTAATTATCGTAAGTAAGTTGAGTAAAATTGAACGTTTTGATCAAATTGTATTTCAATCGCCAACAGAAGATGCGTTATATATTAAGCGTGTTATTGGGTTGCCAGGAGATACAATTGAGATGATAGACGATATTTTATATGTTAATGATGTGGCATATGATGAAGGCTACGTAAATCGCAAAACTGAAGAAGAAAATCAGCTGCGTACTACGGAAAATTTTACGTTAGAAGAGTTGGTTGGTTCGTCGACAGTACCTGCAAACCACTATTTTGTTTTAGGTGATAATCGTTTGAAAAGCTTTGATAGCCGTCATTATGGATTTATAACTGAAGATGCTGTATTCGGAGAGTCAAAAATGACTGTGTTCCCATTCGAACATTTCACTTCTAACGGTAAATAAAAGTAAAGGTCCACTTATGCTTAAATGCAAGTGGACCTTTTACTTTGTAAGAGGAACTGATTTTTTGATTGGCTCAAACCACACTTCATTCGAAGTAAGTGATTCACACTTAATATAAGTACTATACTCGGCGCAGATGGAATTATTTTTAACCGATTCTTTTTTTGGTATTTCGATATTGAAATAAGCTGTAGAAGTCCTATCAACAGTTGAGGTAGGAGTTAGTAATTCTGAACCATAAAAAATAAGGCAAAAGTAGAACACTAGTATAGCAATTCTCAACCGGCACACCTCCGTAGCAATGTAAAATCAATACAGCCAAGTTATAATGTGGGGAAAAATTAATTTAGGTCCTTTACATATATATGTTCTTTTTTAATGAAGTAGTACAAAAATAAATATTTGATAGTTTCACCAATCTTTATCTACCATAATGGACCAAAAATTAAATGAAATGTTATAATTGATTTACATGTAGATTGATTTTAAATAATGTAAATTTAGAATAAAAAGATTTGTTCGCAAATGAGCAAATCTTTTTATATTACTAATGGTTTTAAATGAAAAGCATTAGTAGCCTTGATACGGTGGCATGAAACTTGGATGCATATATGGATAAGGGGAATAGGCTGGATTCATGTATTGATATTGCTGGGTACAGCTTGGATTTGATTTATTGCAGTCTGAGGGGGGACCAATAGTTGTTGGTGATTTAATTGGAGCAATTGCATTTTTCCATTGTTGTTCATCTAAACAATAAGTATGCGCCATGATATTCGAAGGCGTTAATGTTAAAATATCGGATGCTGTAATGACGTCAATCGTTGGTGCATTAAAAATAGCGAGCATATGTGTATGATCTACACAAGCTACGACATAATGCCACCAACCTTGAGGTACATTGACTACTTGCCCAGGCGTAATTGAATACTCATGTAGTTTTTTTGTAAAAGGATTAATCATGGAGACGTTTGCCTTACCACAAATGCAATATACGAGCTCATTCGCATTTTGATGATAATGCGGTTCAATAACATTATTAGCACTCAAAGAAAAATCCAGTAGAGAAATATCTTTTAAGGAATTTAATTGATTGATACTCAGCATATTAATGAAATTAGCATTATCTTTTTTGAAAATGGTATTTGTATTTACATCAAAAGTGAATTCGGTTGATGGTGAGGTGTAATCCAAATTAGAACTCAAAAATACATCCTTTCATTTATACAATTTTTTTAGAATATGAATGTAACTGGTGAATGGTGAAAACTACTGTGTAGAAATTTGCTAGTTAAGCAATTCTGGTATTACATACACCACATTTTTTAAAAACTTAGCGGATATAGTAACATTACAAACCTTTCTTAATTTTTAAAGTTATTCTCAATACTCAACTTTTAAAGTATAATGAAAAAATTAAGATAATCTTCATTATTATATTAAGGATTATTTAAGGTTTTTCCTTTATAATAAAGGCAACTGGTTAATTTGAGTGTTTAAAAAAATTAAAAAATGAAACTATTTCCATAATGAAACGTACTTTTATAAAAGGAAAACTTTTCAATTTGTAATTAGAAAAAGTAGGTGAGTCAAGTGACGCATACAATATATATAGTGTTAACAGAAACAGGAACCTTACTATCCAAGGCGATTGGCATGTACACAGGCAAAGAGATGAACCATGCTTCCATCTCCTTTGATGCAGAGTTAACTGAGATGTTCAGCTTCGGGCGTAGGCAATTGCATAATCCATTAAGCGGTGGCTTTTTGCAAGAAAATGCAGAGTCAGGCTTATTCGAATTAGCTGATTGTGCTATATATAGATGTTCCGTTTCACATCATCAATACATTCAAATGAAGCAAATCATTCGATATATGTATTGGAACCGTGAGCGATATAGATACAATTTTTTAGGTTTATTCGGCGTGATGATGCAAAAAGAGCTGCGAAGAGAGCGTGCCTTTTTCTGCTCGCAATTTGTTGCAACGATGTTAAAGGTGGGGGGCTTACCGATTAATCAAAACCCTGCGTTGATGACACCGCACTGTATTGCGCAATTGCCGTATTTAGATTGTGTTTTTGAAGGGAAATTAGCAGATTATTTACAAACGGCTAAAGAACCAGCAATGTTATATGGATAACGAAAAACCCGCTTGCAAGTTTAGCGGGTTTTCATGTAGCAGTCCGTAAAGAGTAAGGAGAGCAGTACATATGTTGAGATTTGAGTGTATACAAGGAATACCAATTGACTATTTCGATGAGTTGCAAAAAATACACGCGCATGTGTTTGATGGTGATCTATTACCAATGGAAAAGCTGCAAAGCAAAAAGCAATTACTTTGTTGTTTGGCCATCCGTAATCAGCAGTTAATCGGATTTAAGCTTGGCTATGAAGCGGATGATGGCGTGTTTTATAGCTGGCTTGGTGGCGTTCATAGTGATTTCCGTGGAAAAGGGATTGCTTCCGAGCTTATGAAAAACCAGCATGCATTCATCCTAAAACTTGGTTATACAACTGTAAGGACAATCGGGAGAAACAATAGAAAAGCAATGCTAATAACTAATTTAAAGCATGACTTTGACGTGATATCGACGTTTACGGATGCTAAAGGTAAACATAAAATAATACTAGAAAAAATATTGGAATAAGTGATTGGAGCGTTTAATTGATGAAAGCATATTTGGCGAATGGATTATTTTCTTTAGGAGATCGTTTAGTTAATGAAAAACTAGCGGCAGCAATTCGGGAGGCTATCCCACATATATCTCTATATGTCCCTCAGGAAAATGACGCAATTAACGATAAAACTTCATATGCGGATAGTTTAGCAATTGCAGAGGCAGATTTATCGATGTTAAAGGATAGTGATGTACTGATAGCCGTATTAGATGGTGTAGAAATCGATTCTGGTGTTGCGGCAGAGATTGGCGCGTTTGCTATGTTAAATCGCCCGATTGTTGGATTGTTTACCGATGTACGTCAACAAGGTAGAGATAATTCAACGAAAATAAATGCACTTATTAATGATGGTACGGAAAATCAGTTTGTTTATCGTAATTTATTTGTTGTTGGATTAGTGAAGCGTAACGGCATAATTACTACAACAATTGAAGAAGCGGTTCAAGCAATTGTTCAATACAATAATAAGTAAAATCTAACATGGGTAGAAATATAATGATTCAATTTAGATAGATGCTAAAATTAAATTGTGATTTCGAAGGAGAGTGGAGACATGGGGATATTTATAGTTATTATGTGCGTGTTCATTTTAGTGGGCGTTGTAAATGCTCTGAATAAGGAATCCAGTAATAATGAAAGCTCATCGAAAAACCACTATAGCAGTTCGAGTACGGATTCAACTGTTATCATGACAGCAAGTGCAACCGAACCATCACAAAATACAAATGATCACAATTTTTGTGACAATTCATCTAGTCACAGTGATTCGTCTTGCGGATCATCGCCATCGTCGGATTAAGATTTTTTGCCGTTTCCATTTGGAGACGGCTTTTCTTTTTTTATACAATGAACATAATTCATAATTTCTTAAGAAATACACTAACAGATTATTAAGAACTTACGGTTATCATTATAGAAAGATAGGAGGTATTCTTGTGAAAAAATTACTTTTTGTATCCGTCGTACTCATAGGCATATATTTTTATTTTAGTAAGGAGGGAGCTGTTAGTGGCTCGCTGCAAATTGATTCGATTAACAGTCAAAATGCTGTATTATTTGATGAACAAGGCGATGTATATTACACGAAAAATGCCGATGAAAAAATATATCCTGCTTCATTAACAAAAATCATGACAGCAATATTAGCGATTGAGCATGTTGACTTGCAACAAACAATTAAAATTAAAGAAGAAACGATAAATAATTTGCTTGCGCAAAAGGCATCAATGGCTGGATTTTCAGCTGGAGATGAAATTAAAATGCAGGATTTGCTCTATGGAACACTTTTAGCATCAGGAGCAGATGCAACGATTGCCTTGACTGAACAAGTGAAAGGGAGTGAAGAAGCATTTGTCGTTTTAATGAATGAAAAAGCGCAGCAACTTGGTATGGATAGTACCCATTTTACAAATGCAACAGGTCTTCATAATAAAAATCATTATTCAACTGTAAATGATTTATCGGTTTTACTTCGATATGCCCTTGAAAACACAACTTTTAAACATATATTTACAACAAAGCATTATGTGACAGCACCGACAACTCATTTTTCGGAAGGGATTACGATTAATAGTACGCTATTTTCAAAATTAGAAGGTGAAACGATTAATGGAGGTAATCTTCTAGGAGGGAAAACAGGTTATACACCTGAAGCAGGTCTTTGTTTAGCATCAATGGCTGAAATAAATGGAGAGAACTATTTATTCATTACTGTGAATGCACCTGGTCATGTCTGGTCAGAGCCACTACATATAAAAGATGCCGTTTATGTATACAATCAATTACAAGGAGAGTAAAAGATGAAAAACTTGAAACTGTTAGTCATTACATTCGTTACTATGCTTGTATTAAATGGTTGCTATCCTGAAGAGGAGAAAAAACTGCAAGAAGTGAGTTGGGCTCCTTACATCGGTACATATGTGGGAGATAACTCAGCGGTAGCTGGCGTAGCTAAAGATGTTTTAGATGTAGGAGATTCGATACAATCTTTTGATTTACGCGGGCAAGTCATGGGTATTCATTATTTAACGGACTTAGAAATGCGGGCGAATGAGGAAGATCAGTTGAAGGAAGCATTTCTTTATAATGCCATGATGAGTGGCATTCTTGTTCCGAATGCTAAAGGATATAAATTTACAACGGATAATACTTCTATTGCTATTGATAGAGAACTATTGCTGACGGAAATGTCGACATTATTTAAAGCATTACCAAAGGGCGATGATTGTTTTAATAACGAAATCGTTTCTGGATTTTTGAAGAAGAATGAGCCTGAAATTCGTAAACTTGCTCAAGATAAAGTTTATAAAATTCGTTTTTATGAAAAATTTCAATTGCAACAGTCATAGCTCGCATATAACGATACCCCAAAACAGTTTGAAGGATGGTTTGGGGTATTGTTGTGATGTTCTCTTTCGTTATTTTAATTGATTTCCGAATATAATCACAGTAAGATTTAATTAATATAAAGAGAGTGAATTATCACTCTCTTTACGTGTGATGTTATGGGGATGATGTGTATGCGTTTATTGAATAAAGTAGCGATTATTACAGGTTGGGCAAGTGGAATCGGTTATGCAGCGGTACGACGTTTTATAGACGAGGGTGCCAAGGTGATTATTGCAGATATTGATGTGACGAAAGGTAAAGCGATGGCTGCTTTTCATGAAATGTCTGGAGATGATGTGCAGTTTATACGCGTTGATGTGGCAGATCGTGAAAGTGTAAATACTATGGTTTCAAAAGTGATTTCTAGCTATGGCTGTATCGATATTTTAATAAAAAATGCAGGTATTACACAGGATTCGATGTTTTTAAAAATGTCTGAGGAAGCTTTTGAACGTGTGTTTTAGATGTGGAATGGTTTTACTTTTTACGCAAACGCTTCAGAGCAGTGGGATTGGTATGCATTTGAATAGACAGGAGGTGT
>JAVWKG010000081.1:0-12742 GCA_036638655.1 Lysinibacillus sp.
AAAATACAAAAACAGGTGTAGAAAAACGACTCGTTTTTCTACACCTGTTTTATTTTAGGGACTTATTAGACAGCCCCATTTTTTATACTTGTTAGAATGAAATAGAAATTATTGCGCATTCTAACAAAAAGGTAGGTGAATAAAAATGTCAGCTTTACAACGCATTGCACTTATTCTAACGATTATTGGCGCTCTCAATTGGGGCGTAGTCGGATTATTTAATTTCGATATCGTTGCAACGCTTTTTGGTGACAACGGCACTGTTTTCGCAAGAGGGATATATGTCATCATCGGGCTTGCAGGTATTACCAATCTTATATTGTTGTTTAAAAATGTACCTGAAGAAGAAATCATCAAAAGCGAACCCATTCGCTCAACATAATTTTCAGCTCTTCCCCGTTTCACTTCCACCATATCAAAAAAGCGAGCCGCCTCTAATTTTGAGGCGGCTCGCTTTTTATTTTGATTAAACCCATCCGCGGAAATGTGAAGCTTCCGCAGTACGTCGAACACCTACCATGTAAGCGGCTAAACGCATATTAATATTACGTGTTGTTGCAGTTGTGTAAACATTGTCAAATGCATCCACCATCTTTTTATATAAACGCTCTTCTACTTCTTGTTCCGTCCAGTAGTAACCTTGGTTGTTTTGAACCCATTCAAAGTACGAAACTGTTACTCCTCCAGCTGATGCTAGTACATCTGGAACTAATAAAATACCACGTTCTGTTAAAATTTTAGTTGCCTCAGCAGTAGTTGGACCATTAGCCGCTTCTACTACGATATTTGCTTTAATTTCATGAGCATTGTCTGCTGTAATTTGGTTTTCAATTGCAGCTGGCACTAATATATCACAATCTAATTCCAGTAAGTCTTGATTTGAAATTGTATTTTCAAATAAAGTAGTTACCGTACCAAAGCTATCACGACGGTCTAGTAAATAATCGATGTCTAAACCTTCTGGGTCATGAAGCGCACCGTATGCGTCTGAGATACCGATTACTTTTGCTCCTAAATCATTCATAAATTTCGCTAAGAAACTACCCGCGTTACCAAATCCTTGAATAACTACGCGTGCACCTTTAATTTCGATACCACGTTTTTTTGCAGCTTCTTCAATAACGATTGTTACCCCTTGTGCAGTTGCACGATCACGACCTTGTGAACCGCCAAGTACAAGTGGTTTACCTGTGATGAAACCTGGTGAATTAAATTCGTCCATACGACTATATTCATCCATCATCCAAGCCATAATTTGTGCATTTGTAAATACGTCCGGTGCAGGAATATCTTTAGTTGGTCCTACAATTTGGCTAACTGCACGTACATAACCACGGCTTAAGCGTTCAATTTCACCCATAGACATTTGACGAGGGTCACAAATTACGCCACCTTTACCTCCACCATAAGGAAGATCCACGATACCACATTTCAATGTCATCCACATTGAAAGCGCTTTAACTTCCTCCTCAGAAACAGCAGGATGGAAGCGAACTCCACCTTTTGTAGGTCCAACTGCATCGTTATGTTGTGCACGGTAACCAGTAAATACTTTCGTTGTACCGTCGTCCATTTTCACAGGGATACGAACTTGCAGCATACGTAACGGTTCTTTTAACAGTTCGTACATTGCCTCGTCATATCCTAGTTTACTTAACGCATCTTGAATAACTACTTGAGTTGATGTGAATAGGTTTAAGTTTTCAGACATATTAAATCGCCTCTTTGTTTTTTATAGGATAGTATAACGGCATCATTGTAACACACTTTCGATTCAATATGTGAACATATTGTTAAGTTTGAAACACTTTTTCAATCTGCTTGATGGACCAATCTAAATCTTCTTTAGAAATAACCAATGGTGGTGCAAAACGGATCACTGTATCGTGCGTTTCTTTGCAGAGCACACCTATTTCTTTTAATCTTTCACAATATTCTCTCGCTGGTTCAGCCAACTCCATACCGATAAATAATCCACGCCCCCGCACTTCTTTAATTATCGGATTATCAATTGCCTGTAATGCCTGTTTGAAATATGCGCCCAATTGTTCTGAACGTTCAGCTAGCTTCTCATCTTGTAAAACTTTAATGGCTGCAATCGAGACAGCACACGCTAATGGGTTACCACCAAAAGTTGAGCCATGAGAACCTGGGTTAAAGACGCCTAAAATATTTCGATTGGCAGCTACACAGGAAATCGGGAACACACCTCCACCCAACGCTTTCCCTAAAATGTACAAGTCTGGCTCTACACCTTCCCAATCACAAGCAAACATTTTACCTGTACGTGCTAAGCCCGCTTGAATTTCGTCAGCCATAAATAAAACATTATTTTCGCGACACATTTCATAAGCTGCTTTTAAAAAGCCCTCCGGCGGAATGATGATTCCTGCTTCACCTTGAATCGGTTCAATTAAAAATGCAGCTGTATTCGGCGTTATGGCTGCATTTAGCGCCTCAATATTGCCGTAATCCACCAATTTTATATTAGGCAGCATCGGACCAAAGCCACGACGATATTCCTCATCAGAGGATAGAGAAACGGCTAACATTGTGCGACCATGGAAATTTCCATTGCACGCAATGATTTCTGCCTTGCCTTCCGCCACTCCCTTCACATCATATGCCCAGCGTCTGGCTGTTTTCACTGCCGTTTCCACCGCTTCTGCCCCTGTGTTCATCGGTAAAACCATTTCTTTATTCGTTAGCTTACTTACGAGCTCATACCACTCACCTAAATTGTCACTATGGAACGCACGTGAAGTTAAAGTCACTTTGTCAGCTTGAGCTTTTAAGGCCGCAATAATTTTTGGATGACGATGACCTTGATTCACTGCTGAATAGGCAGACAGCATATCTAAATATTTTTCACCTTCTGGATCTTTAACCCAAACACCCTCTGCTTCCGCAATAACAATCGGTAGTGGAAGGTAGTTGTTGGCTCCAATTTGTTGTGTTTGCTCAATAATTTGTTGCGATTTCACCATTTTCTACTCCCCTTTTTTTACTCAAAAAATTAACTGAATAAAGCAAAAGCAGGCACTGTCTATACAATTGGCCTGCTATTTTGTTGCTTAAAACATTTCTGAAGTTGTTTTAGCTTGCATATGAAGTTGTAAGTAGTCAGGACCTCCTGCTTTTGAATCTGTCCCAGACATATTAAAACCACCAAATGGTTGATAACCAACAATGGCACCTGTGCAGCCTCGATTGAAATAAAGGTTTCCAACATGAAATTCTTCACGCGCTTTTTCTTGATTGATGCGATTTGTTGTAATGACTGCACCTGTTAACCCGTATTCAGTATCGTTTGCAATGGCAATTGCATCATCGAAATTTTTTGCTTTAGCAATTGCTACGACTGGTCCGAAAATTTCTTCTTTCATAATACGCGCACTAGCATCTACATCAGCAAACACTGTTGGTTGAATGAAGTAGCCAATGGAATCATCGGCACCACCACCTGCTACTAAACGGCCTTCACTTCTACCTATTTCAATGTATTCGGAAATCTTATTGAATGCAGCTTGGTCGATTACTGTAGCCATAAAGTTACTGTAATCAGCAGGGTTCCCCATAGTTAACTGTTTCGTTAGCTCTTCTACCCGCGCAACAACAACCTCATATACATCTTCGACAATGACCGCCCGTGAACAAGCCGAGCATTTCTGACCCGAAAAGCCAAATGCAGATTTCACAATAGATTGTGCTGCAAGCTCTAAATCCGCTTCAGAATCGACAACAATTGTATCCTTTCCACCCATTTCAGCAATTACGCGCTTCATCCAAATTTGTCCCTCAGTTGGCGTTGCCGCACGTTGGTTAATGCGTAGACCGACATCACGTGATCCAGTAAAACTTATAAAACGCGTTTTTGGATGATCCACTAAATAATCACCCACCTCTGCTCCAGAACCTGGTACGAAGTTGACAACACCTGCTGGAAGTCCCGCTTCTTCTAATACTTCTATAAATTTGTAAGCAACAACTGGTGTAGTCGAAGCTGGTTTTAGTAATACTGTATTTCCTGTGACAACAGCAGCCACGGTTGTACCCGCCATAATAGCAAATGGGAAGTTCCACGGTGAAATAACAATACCAACTCCTAGTGGAATATAGTCATAGCGATTATATTCACCTGGTCGACTTTCCACTGGTTGCCCATCTTTAATGCGTAATATTTGGCGACCATAATATTCTAAAAAGTCAATTGCTTCGGCTGTATCAGCATCTGCCTCGTTCCAAGGTTTTCCTGCTTCTTTTGTGAGAAGCGCAGAAAACTCATGCTTACGACGGCGAATAATAGCCGCTGCTTTAAATAGGACGTCTGCTCGGATTTCCGGTTTTACTTTTTTCCAAATTCGGAAAGTCTCATCCGCCACTTGCATTGCCTTTTCAGCTAAATCTTTACTTGCTTTTGAAACGCGACCAATGACTTGTGATTTTTCCGCCGGATTATATGATGTGATTTTCTCTTCCGTTGTTATGCGTTCCCCGCCAATAATAAGTGGATAGTCTTGACCTAAATAGCGCTCCACCTTGTTTATTGCTTCGATATAAGCTTGACGATTTACCTCTTGCTCGAAATCTGTAAACGGTTCATGTTTGTATTGAATCATTGAATAATCCTCCCTTTGTAAAATATCGAGAATGTTAGAATGAAGCAAAAAACATTGTCGCAAAATATATTTGCCCTTAAAACAACTATACACTTATTATGATGCAAAATTTCATAGCATAATTCAAGAGGACAGTAGAGAAATTAATGTAATAGCGGATATTTTGGCTCATAAGCATTACCTGGGATTGATGTCCGTTCCGACTGCGCGCTTTCCGGGGGGCGTAAGTTTACTTGTGAAAAAAACTTATACTTTCTTTCAAAAAAACGTACACTGCTGGGCAATGGCTCGCAGTGTACGTTTTTTTACTGTCCTGACTGTTCGATCCAGTCTTGTAATTTGTCTTTTAGTAGATTAAAGCCGTCCGCATCTGCTTCATCTACCCGATCTTGCAATGTTTTTCGGGGAACTATATCTTTCTTACGTGTTGCTGGGCGTTCTTGTAAAGCGCGAATCGATAAACTAATTTTTTCGACCTCATCATCGATTTCGAGCACCTTCACTTCAACCTCTTGACCAACCACTAAAAATTCAGCTACATCTTTCACGAAACCATATGTGATTTCCGAAATATGTACGAGCCCTTGCGTATTTTCATCCAACGCAACAAATGCGCCGTACGGTTGAATGCCGGTCACTTTACCGTTTAACACGTCTCCCACTTTATATTTTGCCATTACTGCCTTCCTACTTTCTATATGTTCACTTCGTATATATCATGTTAAATTATAACATACGAAAATTAGTGGAGCAAAACATCCTCTCACTTGGTCACAGCAGCAATACGGTAATAATTGTGGCCCTCTTCATCATGATAAACACTCATTTTAAAGTGCCATTCCTCACCAAAAGTGGGACGATACTCTTCCTTGATGGTTACTGTTACAGTTGTTACATCATTATTGAATGTATGCAGATTCTTAAATAATTCCATACTTTCGAATTGTGGTAAAGACGCCATCTCGCCCAAACTGTTCGGATCAACTAAGGACTGTGCAGTAGCTATATCACCATACGAAGTGGCATAGAGGTACAATGAAACAATATTAATGGGCTGCAAATCATTCAACATTTCTTCATCTTTTGTCGTTTCGTAGTACTCATAAATCCCCTTTGTTGTACTCTCATCAAATGGTATTGTAGTAACTTCGGAATTACCCACATAATCACGAATTTCTCCTCGATTTTGCAAAACACCCATCCAAATATCCTCTTCAGTAATTACTTCAAGCGTGTTTGATTGCCCTGCTAATTTTAATTCTTTGAAAACAGTACTTGCAATTGTACTGATAGATTCTCCGTACTCACCATCTGCGGCTTCTTTTAAAAATGCCAAATACTCTGAATCGAGCTGTCCTTGTGCATTTCGAATCGGGTATTTATCTGTACCTCTTAACAGTGCAAGCCATGTCATCTCATATACGCCTTTCAACACTTCAAAATCGGGCGTATCCGAATATAAATCGCCAAGAAGAGTTTGCTCAATTAACATCAAGGAATATGCAGTTTCCACGCGGTCATAACGTAATTCATCGGCATGGAGCAAAAACCCCGTCTTCAAATATTCAAAAAGGCCCACAATATCGTTTGGTAATTTACTGACATAATCAGGGGTTATCGAACTATTAAATAGGTCAACAACAAAGCGAATTTCATCCTGATTCATTTCGAGCTTTATATATTGGTCCCTTGCATTAGTTATTAATTCAAGTACTTCCCATGGCCATTTATCCTTATCACTTTCTTTTTCTAAAATTGGGATATAAGGCTGTAATTCATTATTATAAAAGTCAATTAAACTGCTAGCTGAATTCGAAAAACTTGCATACACTGCGTAGGCTTCATCAATTGACAACGGATCAGCGTATGTTTCAATTTGTTCGATTGCTCTCCATGGGGTCAACAAATCAGTTAACGACCGTTCTCGAGCTGTCATGAAATAAGAAGGGTCATCATAGCGTCCTTCTGTTGTAAAGAAGTCGAAATTCGAATCAGCACTTTGCACAAAACTTAGCGTTGCAAATTGTTCTTCTGTAAGGGATAGCTCTTCTCTTACCTCTTCACGTTTGGTTTGATAAATTTCTGTAAAATTAGCTACCCCTTCTTCATAAGTTACAGTAGTTTCTTGATTAGGCATTTCTGTTTGTATCTGTTGTTCATCTTGTAAGATAGTCGTTATCACGAAAGTACCTACAAGTAGCACACCTGTAATACTCACTACCCAAATAGTTGGTTTTTTCCATTTTAAAGGCCGTTTAATTGGCGTTGAAAGAGATTCGACCTGTATGTCATTTGGCTGTGTTACTTCTTCCTCTTCTATGGCGATTTGTTTGAACACATCTTCTGGATTAAGTTTTGTTTCTATTCGACCATAGGATTTCTTTAACAATGCCAAGCGTTGTTCTAATTGCTTATCCTTCATATTCTACACCCCCGCCCTTCATCAATTCCTCCTTCATTTTTTCTTTAGCTGCCATTATTCGATCCATTACCGTCGATAATGAAACATCTAGAACTTCCGTAATTTCTTCATACTTCAATCCATGAAAGTAAAATAAGACAAGTGGATAACGTTCGTTTTCTTCGAGATTTTGAATAGCCTCGTGCAACTCTCTATCCTCTTCGAAATTCAAAATATGTTTTTCATCCGAAGCATTATGTTGTAGTTTTGTGGCAGCCTCTAGCTCTTGCCCTTTGTTTTTTTCCTGATAATAGTCTCGTATTATGTTCAATGTGATGTTATAAAGCCCAGTTGTAAAAAATTCTTGATTGCACTGATCCAAAGAACGGTACAGTTTAACAAATACCTCTTGTGAAACATCAGCAACATCAGCAATATGTACACCGCACTGATAGACCAGTTTTTCAACTGCATGTTGGTAGTTGAAAATAAATTCTTTATAGGCTTCCTTATCACCGCTTTTTGCTCTTTCTAGTAATTGCTGATTCTCCATTCCACTCCCCTACTTTCTTTACGTAATGAAACAATACTTTTTATAATTACTACATTTTCCCCTTTACTATAACTGATTGGAAAGTTTTTGTTAATCTACTCTATGTATCCATACACAAAACACCGTTTATACGCTACCAGCTACTAAAATCCTAAATTTATATAAAAAAAATACCACAACTATGTAAATTGTGGCAGTAGGGTTTTATAATTTTTAAACTAGATAATACATTTCGCTTCGAATTTTATAGCAATTAATTTATATGAAATCGTGACACAATCCTCAAATGGAATCCATTGTTCAAAGGAATGCTCGTACGTATTTTGAATAATTTTAGCTAACACGGATGGGTCATCTACCCCTTGTAGTGCTGCGACAACATCCGCAGTTTCTGTGTCATAATGATTTGCCCCAAGCTTAAACGGGTCCCATTCTTGTAGCATATGAACAGCAGCTTGATTCATTTTTATATTTTCCAAAATAATCACCTATTATCTTTTTATAATAATCGTATGATACCATAGGAAATAAAAAAGAAAAGAGTGATATGCTTGTCCATTTTCGATCAACCTACAAATCGCCGCAATTCCAATTCTTTCAAATGGGATGCTATGGCAACAATATATAACTTAAAAGATGCTTCTCAAATTTTACCGATGTGGGTAGCAGATATGGACTTCCCAGTTGCTAAAGAAATAACTGAAGCACTACACAGCCATTTAGAACATCCTATCTTCGGCTACAGCTATGTTGGCGAAGAAGCCACACAGGCAGTCATTTCATGGTTAGAAAACCGTCATAACTGGTCCGTTTCAAAGGATAGTATTTTATATCGCCATGGCGTTATTCCAGCAATGGCGAATATTATTACTGCATTTACAGAGCCTGGGGATAAAGTACTCGTTTCAACACCTGTCTATCCACCATTTTTCAACGTTCCTAAAAATAATGGTCGAGAAGCTGTACACTGTCCACTAATCGAACAAGATGGCCATTGTACGTATGATTTCGCAGCATTTGAGCAAGCGCTCGCACAAGATGTAAAAGTTTATATTTTATGTAACCCGCATAATCCAGGTGGCTTTGTTTGGGACATCCCTACATTAAAAGAAATTATTCGCCTTTGTGCAAAATATGATGTACTTATTATTTCAGATGAGATTCACGCTGATATTATGTTAGATGGAGCTAAGCACACCCCGCTTGCTACCATTGCTGGTGACGAAATCGACCGTATCATTACATGTATGGCACCAACAAAAACTTTTAATTTAGCGAGTATTCAAGTCGCTTACATGATTGTGACTGATAAGAAAAAGCGTACAAAACTTGAGGCTATAAATGCTGCTAATGGTTATGGTGAATTAAATAGTTTCGCGCCTGTAGCAATGCACGCTGCCTATACGAAGGGAGATACTTGGCTGACAGACATGCTTGCTTATATTTCCAAAAACATGGACTATGTCATCCAAGAGCTTACCCAGCTTGAAGGCATTGCAATCAAAAAACCGCAGGGGACCTATTTGTTATGGATTGATTATCGAAAAACGAACCTATCTGAAAAAGAAATCATGAATCTCCTTCTTTCAAAAGGTCAGCTTGCACTTGAACCGGGTACTAAATATGGCAAGGAAGGCAATGGCTTCTTACGCATAAATGTTGCTTGCTCATTCGAAACAATTAAAGATGGTGTTGAACGATTTAAAAAAGCTTTGCAATAAACAAACGAAAAAAGCGTAGTGAGCATTTTATTTCAATGCCCACTACGCTTTTTTTACTTCTTCGAATCTGGTTTTTCTTCATTTTGTTCCCGCTCACGTTCACGTTCCCTTAAAATGCGCTCTTCAAGTTCTTTTGTTTTCATTTCTTGCTTTTTCGATATTTTTTTAAAAATCATAAAAACAGCGAGACATAAAATGAAAAAAAGTAAAAACTGAAATGCTGCTGGAATATAAGCTGATTTGTCTTCAGGGAAATATAAAAAACCCATGCTTACTACACTTCCTTACCTAGCGTTATTCGAAAACTGTAATTGACACGATTTTTACGTCTTCTAATGGCTTGTCGCGGCCATCTTTTTCAACATCCGCAATTGTATCAATAACATCCATACCTTCAACAACATGTCCGAATACTGTATGCTTGTGGTCTAACCAAGGTGTACCACCATTTTCAGCATATGCTGTAATGATTTCTTCTGGGAAACCAGCGCCTTGTAGTTGACGTAGCATATCGCTTGGTAATTGCTTCATTTGTACGATAAAGAATTGTGAACCATTTGTGCCTGGTCCCGCATTTGCCATAGAAAGTGCACCACGTAGGTTGAATAATTCATCAGAGAATTCATCCTCAAATGTACTACCCCAAATAGATTCGCCGCCCATACCTGTACCCGTTGGATCTCCGCCTTGAATCATGAAATCTTGGATGACACGGTGGAAAACGATACCGTCGTAATAACCTGATTTTGCATGACCTAAAAAGTTCTCAACTGTTTTAGGTGCTTGTGTTGGGAATAATTTGATTTTGATAGCACCTAAAGTTGTATTCATTTCTACTAATACTTCGCCTGCTTGTACTTCTGTTGTTAATTGTGGAAACATGATAGTCTCTCCTTTTGAATGTGAAATTTCAGTTACATTAGAGAAGCGCTTACTCATTAATGAGCACGCTACTCCTGACCTCATATTAGTCTAACATAATTCTCCATTGTTTTCTGCACTGAAGTATTGACGATTTTTGTACTTTTTGTTGTCCGCCAATTACCTAGACATTATTGCCCATTTCCATTTAGTCTTAACAATAATTCATTTTTAGCTATTAAAATATGCTATTCTTTTGAATGAATAGTATACATACAGGAGGCCGTTTATGAAACAAGCTTTAGGTTTTTTATTGATCCTCTTGTGCATTCCCTTACTCTGGTCGATTAGCACCAACATCCGAAGTGAAGTAAATACAGCACAAGCACATGAAAAACAAATTATCACATCCATTCATTTACCTGAGGTGAAAACACAACTACCTGTTACTTTGATTGATCAAGACGGGCAAGTTTTCAGCGAAGAATATGTAGAATGGCGTCAGCCGCTCACATTAAATGAAATCCCTTTAGTAGCACAGCAAATCTTCATCGCAAGTGAGGATGCTGACTTTTATGAGCATATCGGCTTTGACTTAAGTGCGATTGTACGTGCAGTCGTAGCCAATTCAGGGGAACAAGCTGCTCAACAAGGTGGTAGCACGATTACACAGCAACTTGTACGCATGCGTTATTTATCTGAAGAAAAGACATATGAACGTAAATTAACTGAGCTCTTTTTTTCATATGAACTTGAAAAAGAATTTGATAAAGAAGCGATTTTATCAATGTACTTAAATGAAGCCTATTTTAGCAATCAAGTGTACGGTATTGGCGGAGCTGCAACTTATTATTTCCAAAAGCCGCTGCAAGAATTATCTACAGCACAAATTGCCTTTATTTCTGCCATTCCAAATAATCCATCTTTGTATAATCCTTTAAAAAACTTTGACAAAACGAAGGCGCGACAAGAACGATTACTCGATACACTTGCAGCGAGCGGTTTTATCTCTGCTGCTGAGGCCACAACGTATAAAAGTGAAGTCATTACATTAAATATCAAAAATAAAGTTCAAAGTTATCCTACCTACAGTACGTATGTATTACAGGAATTACGCTGGCTTGTTGCTGAAACTGAGGGATATGCGGATCGTTTAAGTGTTGCGACAACGGACGAAGAGGTCAAAACAATTAAAGAACAATTAACACAGCGAATGTCTCAATTGTTTCAAAGTGGTTTAACAATTCATACAGCGTTGGATCCTGAAAAGCAAACGCGTGATGAGCAACAAATTACAGCTATGCTTGGTGAAGGCGAATTGGAAGCTGCTGGGGCAGTTATTAATAATGAAACACGTGAAATCGTGAGCCTCTATGCTGGAAAAAACTATGAGAAATACGGTTATCATCGAGCTTATCAAGGGATGCGTCAGCCTGGCTCTGCTTTTAAGCCTTTAATTGTTTATGCACCATTTTTTGAAGCTACGAAGCATTCACCAGACTCTACAGTAAGTGGTGGCCGCTATTGTGTTGGTTCTTTCTGTCCACAAAATTACGGTGGCGCTGTTTATGGGGACGTTTCTATACGCAATGCTTTTAGTAACAGCTTGAATACATCGGCACTACGTCTTTTTAATACGGTTGGCGTGGATACGGCTTTTAGCTATATTGACCGCTTCAACTTCAATTCGATTGTTACTGAAGATCGTAACTACTCCGCTGCGTTAGGTGGACTGACATATGGCACAACAGCACTCGAAATGGCCGACGCGTATACAAGTTTTATCGATGGCTCCTATGTTCGTGCACATAGTATTAAAAAAGTAACGAGTACTGATGGCACTGAGCTGTATAACTGGAGTTCTGAACGCGATCAAATTTGGTCGCCGAAAACGGTAAAATATATGCGTACGCTATTAACAGATGTTGTCGTAAATGGTACAGGGCAAGGCGTTTATAGCCAAGGTAGCTACATCGGTGCAAAAACCGGAACTACAAATAACTTTAAAGATTATTGGTTAGCTGGGTTAAACGATCAGTACACTACAGCAGTTTGGCTAGGCTACGACAAACCACGCTCCATGGAATCTTTAGAGCAATATAAAATTCACTATAAAATTTTCAATCAATTGATAAAATAATTCTCATCACCATAAACTGGGGTTGATTTCCATTCCGACTGCGCGCTTTCCGGGGGGCGTCCGATGAGCCGCTTCACTCGCTATGCTCGCTCCAGGGTCTCACCTAGGACGCTGATCCCCCAGGAGTCGCACAGCCTACACTCCAATCAACTAGCCTTCTAAAATCAAATGTCATCCCCGATTTTTGGTGATGAACCTAAAGTAACTAAAAAGAGTGCCTTCCAAATCCAGGAAGGCACTCTTTTCTTTTACTATGCTAGTATCTGCCACCAGGCGTGTTGATTAGGAAAATATCAGGATGTTATTTAACGTAAAAATGGTTATTTCATATTCTACGCTTCAGTATGTCACGGCATTTTGTTAGTTGATTGTAGCGGAGGGGTGCTCGACTCCTGCGGGATTAGCGAGACAGGTGAGACCCCGCACGAAGCGTAGCGTAGGAGGAGG
>JAVWKG010000082.1:0-12738 GCA_036638655.1 Lysinibacillus sp.
CAGTAGTAGAGTTAAAGGACTTCCACACAGATTTTAAGATTCCATTTGGAGATCAAACAGACGGTGGTGTCATTTTAGCTAAGTATACGGTGAAGAATGATCAGGATAAAGACGTTTACTACATGCCTAGTTTATATATGACTTTTATAGGTGCTGTAAAAGATTATGGGGATAATAATCAGTTATTGCCTAAAGAAGAACAATTAAAAACAAAATTAAGTCACGCAACAAATTATTTATTAAAAGCGGGTGAAGAAGTATCAGGATACTTTGCATACTCATTTAGCGCGACGGATTTAGCAAAAGTTAATGAACTAGGGACTGCGACTGTCTCTCTTCCAGTTCCACTTGCAGAAAAAGACGATTTTGGTTCTGGCTTTGGTTCAAAAGGTAGATTTAATTTTTCTTTGAACGCTAATGGTGCAGAAAAACTATCGAGCAGCGCGGCTTTTTATGATGATAGAGTAACGTTTGAGAACATGGGTGATAAGAAGATGCTGAAGGAAAAAAGCGGCATCAATGATAGCAAGCAACTTGCTGATGTGAATATCGTATTGGATGGATATCAAATTATAGAATTCACACCAAATGCTGAAGAAGCACCTAGGTTTGATAATTTTAAAAATGGTATAGCTTTATTAACAGTGAAATTTAAGCTAGACAATAAAAACACTAGTGAAGTTAGCTTGGACTTCCTAAGTACAAAACTTACAGTAAATGACGGCTCTCAATATTTAAGAAATGAAGGTATGTTACAACATCCTAATAATAAAAATAGCCTTAAGCCTGGAGAAGCTCGTGATTACTTACAAGTATTTGTGTTAGATCTAGAACAATATAACAAAATTTGGAAAGATAAAGCTTTTGAAATGGAATTTGGTCCGATTAAAGATGGAGAGGCAAAGGATATTTCTAAAGGTCAAACGGTAACATTTACTTTACCAAAATAATAAAAGACAGTAGGACTGACCCTGGGTTTCATAAACTGAGTCAGTCTTTTGTTTTGGGAAATCGAGTAGGAGCGATATACTTGAATAAAACCCCATTATATAGAGGAGAGATCAGTTGGACAATCGAATTATTAATCAATGGCGTGTTACAAAGTACAACCCTGATTTGAGAGATGAAAATGGATGGTATACATTACAAGAAGAGTGGACGTGTCCATCAGAAATCGGCAAAGTTTTTGAAGGGAGAATATTCACTTTAGAAGACTACCTCCGTACAGAGTCTGCTTATATTAATGCAATTGTTCATTTTATACATGACAGTGGCATTAACACATTAAGAATACTGCAACTAACTAAAATAGATATTTCCGAATCGGATAAACTTTCAACCTTATACGAGGATGATTTTGACCAATTGATGCTGGAAGAAGATTGGATTGTATCGGAAAAAGAAATCAGAACTATTGCTAAAATGGTTTTGCGTAATTTTATTTGGTGTCAGTTCTATTCGAGTGATACATTTTTCATTAACTTTGGGTGGGATTATTATATGTATATTGGTTCCAATAACAAGTGTCTATCGGCGATTGAAAATGCAGCGAATGCCGGTTTATTTGTAGAAGAATTCAGCTCCCCATACTATTTCACCGAAGAAGATACAACTAGAATGATTCAGTGGAATGAAATAGTAGATGACGATAAATTAATTGTTGGAGATGAAGAACTTGGCGACATTGCTTTAGATGATTATCGTAAAATATTCAATTTATCAGAGGAACACCCCGTTATCGGTTCATTTATAATAACAGAGGAACAATCTGCTTTCTTGCAGAAGTTCATGAAGCATAAAATGGATTTCAGTAAATATGAATACACATTTTGCGGAGAGTGCTAAAGGAAGTTAAATCAACTTCCTTTTTTTATGCGCAAAACCGGAACAGAAATGGAAGTATCCTCCTTTTTTGCATACTCATCATGTTGCGGTATAATTATGTATGGTTATATATGTAAAAGTAAGGGGGGCGAAAGAATGCAATCAAATATTTTGCTAGTGGAAGATGATTTATCAATTCAAGAAATGGTAGAAACCTATTTAACAAAAGAAGGTTTTGCTGTAGAGACAGCTAATGATGGAGAAGCTGGACTGACAAAATTTATGCAAGGGTCGTTTGATTTAATCATTCTAGATATTATGATGCCGAAAATTGATGGGTTAGAAGTTGTTAAGTTGATTCGTGAAAGAAGTGCTGTTCCAGTATTAATGATGTCTGCAAAGGATACAGATGTTGATAAGGCGATTGGTTTAGGACTTGGAGCGGATGATTATATTTGTAAGCCCTTTTCCATGATTGAATTGTCTGCACGGGTGAAGGCGGGGATACGTCGATCAACAAAATATTCATCTCCTTTAAAGAAGCAAGATGAGGTTATTCGGATTGGGGATTTAAAAATAGATACAATTAATTTTACTACTTGGAAAAAGGACGAAATCATTAAACTCACTTCCAAAGAGTTCGAGATATTAAAACTATTTTCAAAAAACTGCAATCGTGTGTTCACAAAAGCTCAAATTTATAATCTCATTTGGAATGAAGAATATTATGGTGATGAAAATGTCATTAATGTTCATATGAGAAGGCTGCGAGAGAAGATTGAGGATGATCCATCAAACCCTAAGTATATTAAAACATTATGGGGAATCGGTTATAAGATGGAAGTGATATAGCATGGTGCCACTATTAATGATGATTATTGTTATCTTGTTAGGTGTAGTTTATTTTCAATATCGCGTGCAGAAAAGTAAAGGTGAGAATTTACGTTATACATATGAAAAGCTGCAGGATATTGTAGAAACGCAAACTGCTGAAAAGTTATTAGTGTTTACGGATGATAAAGAACTACAAAATTTGTTAGTAGCTATTAATTATTTATTAGAAGCTAAGCAAATTACGCAGGCTGATTATTCAAAAGTAGAGATATCTATGCGCAAGATGCTGGCAAATGTATCACATGATTTGAAAACACCGCTGACTGTTGTCCTTGGATATGTAGAGATGTTGCATACAAATCAGACACTGACTGAGGAAGAGCGACGTGCATTATTAACAAAGGTGCAGTTGAAAACAAATGAAGTTATAGAACTTATTCATAAATTTTTTGACTTAGCTAAGTTAGAATCTGGAGACAAAGCAATCGAGTTAACGAGAATCAATATGAATGAAGTATGCCAACAAAATATTTTAGCATTTTATGATTTACTTACAGCAAAAGGCTTTTCAGTTCATATTGATATACCAGAAACACAATATTATGCATTTGGAAATGCGGAAGTGTTGAGCAGGGTGTTAAATAATTTGATTTCGAATGCTATTACGTATGGGGATGCAGGTAAAACACTAGGAATGACATTAAGAAATGATGAAAAGTATGTCTATATTGATATATGGGATAAGGGCAAGGGTATTTCTGAGTCGCATATCGACAAAGTATTTGAGCGGATGTATACATTAGAAGATTCAAGAAATCGCTTATACCAAGGTAGTGGACTTGGATTGACAATTACGAAGCGGCTCGTTGAAGCACTAGATGGAGAAATCCATCTTTCAAGTGTGCCCTATGAAAAAACAATTTTTACAATCATGTTTAAAAGGATGGAGTTTTAGGGCTATGTGCGCTGTCTTAAAAGTAAAAATAGTATGCTGGTACTTCTGGCATACTATTTTTTGATATGTAGGTGGATAGTGTTTTTAGGCTTAAGAAATTCGTAAGGAATGGGTAAGAAAAAAGAGATGATCATTTCGTACAATAAAATTACAGAGTGAAGGGGGAATATAAAATGACCTATTTATTAAAAACAAATCAACTTACGAAAGTGTTTAAAGGAAAAGAAGTTGTTTCTGGTGTCAACATGCATGTGAAGAAGGGTGAAATCTACGGCTTTTTAGGGCCAAACGGTGCTGGTAAAACGACAATTATGAAAATGCTGACGAATTTAGTTAAACCGACGAGCGGTGAGATTGAAATTTTTGGTGAGCGATTAACGAATACATCATACGAAGTGCTAAAACGAATGGGCACGATTATCGAATACCCTATTTTTTATGAAAAACTGACAGCTAAGGAGAACTTGGAGCTCCATTGTGAGTATATGGGCTATTACGACAAATCGGGCATTGATCGTGCATTAGATCTTGTGAAATTACACAATGTCGATAATAAAAAAGTGAAAGACTTTTCCCTGGGCATGAAACAGCGTTTAGGAATTGCTAGAGCGATTACGACTAAACCAGAACTGCTAATTTTAGATGAACCAATCAACGGTTTAGACCCGATTGGTATAAAAGAGTTGCGAGAGTTATTTAAAATGCTGTGCAAAGAATTCGGTATTACTTTATTAATTTCTAGCCACATTTTAGCTGAGATGGAACTTATGGCTGACACGATTGGCGTCATTCAAGAAGGTAAGCTTATTAAAGAAGTTTCGATGAAAGATATCACTGGCGAACAGACAGAGTACATTGAGGTGAAGGTTCAGGATATCAAAAAAGCTACTTACGTTTTAGACTATAACCTTGGTATAAAAAATTATAAGGTAATTGGTGATCAAATGATTCGAGTTTATGAAATGACAGTATCTCAGCAAGAAATCTCGAAGACGCTTATTCTGAATGACATTGAAATTGAAAGCATCAATAAAAAGCATAGCTCTTTGGAGGAGTATTTCTTAAATTTGATGAACGGAGAGGGAATTCATGCTTAAACTAATGAAACTAGAATGGAAAAAACACCAATTAGCAAGTTATTTTAAAGTAGTAGCTATTTGTATTGTGGCAATTTTTTCTGCTGTGGGGCTTATGGTTTGGGGTTCTAAAGCTGATAGTGATCTAATGTTTACAGATTACTCGGGATACATGACTTTAACGAATATTTTTATTAGAATAACTTTTACCATTTTATCAGCAGTTATTTTATCACGATTAGTGATTGATGAATACAAAAATAAGACGATTCAATTATTATTTACCTATCCGCTGCAACGGAAAAGATTAATGCAAGCTAAGTTATTAATTGTCTTTTTGTTCTGCTTTTTCAGCATGGTCATTACTACTTTCAGTATCAGTTTGTTAGTTTTTATCTTAAATCCAATGATTGGTTTCTTTGAAGTGCCAGTTAGTTTGGGGGATATCATTGCTACAGTCCCATCTACTTTTATAAACTCAATTATGATTGCTGGTGTGAGCCTGATTCCTTTGTATTTTGGTATGAGAAAAAAATCAACGCCTGCAACAATTACTTCAGCAATATTAATTGGATCCGTACTTAATTCATCTACTAGTAATGGAAGTGTTCAGGTTAGTGCATTCGACTTTATTGGTGTACCCATCGTACTTTGTGTATTGGGTCTAACAATTGCTTATCTTTCTTATCATAAAGTTGAACAAATCGATGTGACTTGAATTTTTTTGATGTGCTCAAATTATATGTCTGAAAGGAGCGGTGGGAATTCTATGCTACAGCTAATAAAACTGGAAATGAAGAAATATAAATTAGGTTGGTATGTAAAAGGTGCGATTATTGCAAACATCTTTATGACAGTTATCCTTTGTATTGGTATTTTTCTAGCACAACAAGAAGGCGATTTACTCGTGACATCGTATCAAGATGTTTATGTATTGATTGGTGCGATTGTGAGGGCGACATTTATTGTGTTTGCTTCTGTACTGATTGCAAAAATGGTCATTGAAGAATATAAAAATAAAACGATTTTGATTCTGTTCTCTTATCCTATTAGTCGAAAGAAAATAATTGCTAGTAAACTGATGTTTGTAGCTTTGTTAACGTGGATTACTATGGTGTTATCAAATGTCGTTGTTGCTGGTCTATTTACAATTATAAATGCTAATTTTTCAATTGTTCCATTTGCTATAACGGGCAATCAGTTCATAGGAGAAATTACGTATATGGTTCTATTTGCAGTAGCCTCTGCAGGAATGAGCTTAATTCCTTTGTATTTTGGCATGCGCAATCATTCTGTTCCTGCCACAATTGGTTCATCACTGATCGTGGTGGCAATTGCTTATTCCTATAACCCTGCATTCTCATTGGTAACTTTCATTCCACTGCAGTTAGGGCTTGCAGCTATTGGAGTAGCAATTGCATACCTAGCCATTCGTAATATTGAGAATGAAGATGCGATCTAACTTAAAATCTGCGTCACGAGGAGGAAATTTGATATGCAAATAGACAGTGTTTTTCAGGTATCAACATTAGGTGCTGAGTCGTTCATAACTCTCTCAATAGTAAATGTTACGATTGGCTTATGCCTAATTATTTTTGGTCTTGTAAGGCAAAAAAAGCTTAAAAGAAGCACTTTTGCAACAGGCTGTATTGTTCTAGGCACTTTAACAATCATATCGCATACGATCCAACTCGTTATCAGAATGCTCACGTAGAGAGGGTATTAGCTTGCTCCTAATTGTCGATGCAGTTGTATAAAGAAAATAACTTCTTCAGACGTTTTTATTTACCCTCTTAATCCAAGTCATAACAAATAGTCACCCTTCTTGACTTTAAATGGCTATTCAAGTGTTTCGAAGCTCTAAAAAAGTGTAAATCGGTCTTAAGGCTGAGATATTTTACCGTCTCAGGTTTAATGTAAATATAAAGAAAAAACAATACAATTAAACCGTTAAAGGAAAAATAAGGTTCTTCACCAAAAATCGGGAATGATATTTGATGAAAGATACTATTTTTTAGAATGCTAGTTGATTGTAGTTCCGTCTGGACGCCCCTCTGAAAGCGCCAAGCCGGAGCGGATATCAATCCTACGTTTTGGAGAGGAGTTTAATGAGGTCTTTCTTTCCTTTAGTCCGACGCAAAAGAAGAAAAAAAGAAGAAGTGGAAGGGGATTTATTTTTATGTCTTTGTTTACTAAGTGGTCCTTTAAAAATAAAGCGGCCATATCGTTAGTGACAGTATTAGTTTTACTATTAGGGGTTGTGAGTTATTTCAAATTACCAATGGAGTTTTTACCGCCAGCCGATCAACCACAAGTAACGATTGTTGCAATGGGGCAAGGGGTCGATTCTAACTCGATGGAACAGCAGGTCACTACGCCGATGGAAACGGCAATAGAGTCTGTCAAAGGAAAGAAAGATATTTTCTCGACAACAGGAGATGGATTTACAAAGATTGATATTCTCTTTGAATCGAAAACGAATATGAAAGAGGCTAAGCAAGAAGTGCAAGAGGCTCTTGTAACGGTGACACTTCCTGATAATGTTCAGAAACCCTCAATTATTCAATTAAATACATCTATGATTCCAATCGCACAGGTTTCCATTACCTTCGAAGATGAATTAACACGAAGCAACAGCGAATTTGCTAAGAAAAAGATTATTCCAATGTACAAAGATATAAAAGGTGTTGCGAATGTCCAAACCTTTGGTACAGAGAGTTCATATGTTTCTCTAGAATTAGATAATAAGCTATTAGCAGAAAAACAATTATCCCTTGAAAACATTATGTCAGCGTTACAAGGACAAAATCTTTCTGCGGCAGTCGGTGAAAAAACGATTGACGGGAAAGCAAGTAATATTAAAGTCGTTGGACAACTAAATTCGGTGAAAGACATTGAACAACTAGCCGTTGCTCCAGCAGTTAAACTGGCGGATGTTGCAAAAGTAAGCATTAAAAAGCCAAGTACGACGCTTACTCGTGTAAACGGTAAGGATGCCTTAATCCTGGTCATGACAAAAGAAAGTAGTGCGAACGCAGTAAGTACAGGGCAAGAAATTGCAGATGTAACAAAAGAAATAAATAAAAAGTATCCTGATGTCCAAAGCGATTTGATCTTATCGACTGCTGATATGATTGAAAGTTCAGTAAATACGATGCTGAAGGAAGTTTTACTAGGTGCGCTATTTGCAACCATCGTCATTGTACTATTTTTAAGGAACCTTCGTTCAACATTTATTACGATCGTTTCAATTCCACTTTCTTTGGCATTCACACTATTTTTACTTTGGATGTCCGGCATTACATTGAACATTTTAACACTTGGAGGAGTAGCGGTAGCGGTTGGTAGGCTTGTTGATGATAGTATCGTCGTGATTGAGAATATTTTCCGGAAAATGCAAAGTGAGAAATTCTCAGTACGTCTTGTTACGGAAGCGACGAAAGAAGTAGGAACTGCAATTTTAGCTTCTACATTAACAACTGTCGCCGTTTTCTTACCAATCGGATTAGTTAGTGGAGGATTACAAGATTTCTTAATGCCATTCGCCTTAACAATCACGTATTCTTTACTTGCATCATTAATTGTGGCAGTTACCGTTGTACCGCTAATGAGTTCAGCGTTATTGAAAAATAGTAAACTTGCTGAGCATAAACCGGCAGTACGTTTTTCTCGCTTATTAACATGGACATTAAATCATAAGTGGGTTGTATACCTTCTTGCACTATTGTTGTTTGTAGGTTCAATTGGTACGTATTTTGCTATGCCGAAAGGAGCAGTTGATCAATCGACAGCAGACTATGTTATAGCTACCCTGGAGTACCCAAATGAAACTCCACTTGAAAAAGTAAAAGAAAATACACTTCGTTTTGAAGATTTCATCCACTCACAAGATGGAGTGGAATATGAATACACACAGCTCGGTAATACTGCAGATGGAGCGAGTTTTGGGGAAGTTAATTCGCCTACATTAGCGACATTTTTGGTCATGTTAAAGGATAAGAAAGACACTGAAAAGATAATAGATTTGCTTGAAGAGCAAAAGAAATCGTATGGGGGTGCTGAACTAACTGTCAATACAGCTTCCTTTATGTCAGGTTCATCTTCCAATATTACGATTGATGTCATGGGGGACGATTTAACGAAGATTGAAGAAACAGCAACAAACGTGAAGGGGGAAATCGAGGGAATCAAAGGAATCGAAAAGGTAACAACTAATCAGGATGCCAAAAAAATGATTTACTCATTTGAGGTGAATGCTACAGAAGGAAGTGCAATGCAAATTTCTCAGCAATTAGGTGTCTATTTAAATCGAACACCTATGGGCATGGCAACTATTGAGTCACAGCCTACTTCAATTATGCTTGAGCCTCTTTTGAACCCAAAAACGAAAGATGACTTAAATAATATGCTAGTAGCTACCCCTACAGGAATGGAGCCGATATCCGAAGTAGCTACGTTAAAAGAAGAAGAAAAGCCAACAAATGTATTCCATAAAGATGGTGATTCGTATGTACGTATTACAGCTACTGTTGAGCCAGAAAAACTATCTAAGGTCAATGCAGAGATCACAAAAGCAATCTTTGGTGAAAAAGATGCAAAAGGAATGAAGATTCCAGACGATGTGAACGTGCATATTGGTGGTGCAAGTGCTCAGCAAGCAGACGATTTCTCTGATTTATTTATCACAATGCTTGTTTCAGTAGGCATAGTATTCTTAATTATGGTTGTAACTTTTAAGACGTTCCGTGCGCCAATTGCGATCTTATGTTCACTGCCATTAGCGGCAATTGGTGCCATTCTAGGGCTATTAATTAGCGGTATTACTGTGGATATTACGGCATTACTTGGTGCCTTAATGTTAATTGGTATTGTCGTGACGAACGCTATTGTATTGTTAGACCGTGTCAAACAAAATGAACAAACGATGATCATTCGTGATGCGCTAGTTGAAGCGGCAGCTACACGAATGCGTCCAATCTTGATGACGGCCATGGCTACTGTCAGTGCAATGATTCCGTTATTATTTAAAAAGGCAGAGTCAACGAGTTTAGTATCAAGTAGTCTTGCAGTTGTGGTAATTGGCGGATTAACAATGGCGACACTGTTGACGCTAGTTGTAATTCCGGTTGTATACGAATCTCTTCACTTCCGAAAAGCGAAGAAACAGCTAAGAGAAAAGGCAAGAGCGTAAAAGAGATATGTTACTTTCTCTTAGCCAAGGGTGCGATGATACATGGTTCCCTCATCTTCAAGACATGTTTTGGTTTAGAGTCTATTTTTGATTGTTCTTAACGAAACAAACTCGGAAAAATTAAAAACTACGTAAACACCTGCGGGAAAGGAAGTGCAGGTGTTTACGTAGTTTCTTTTTTTATTTATTGATCGTCTATCACAATATAAGTAGCTTTAATAGGTCCGTGTACGCCAACGACTAGAATCATTTCAATATCAGCCGAGTTACTTGGGCCTGTAATGAAATTGATGCATGATGCTACCTGTTCGCCGTTTTGAATCTTTTCTCGAATCAAACGAGCGGCTTGTGTCATACGTGGAACAAGTGTACTTTTTGGTATTAAAATAATCGATTTTTCTGGTAGGAAACTTACAGAGCGGCCTTTATCTTTATCACTAAATAACACAGCAGTTCCAGATTCAGCTAATGTTATTTCACTGATTGTAATACCGATATTGGCTTGTTCAGCTTGTTTAATGTTCTCTTCAGGCTGTTTTTCGTCCCATGTGTATAACTCTATGCCATCTTGTACCCATTGATCATTCATTAAAGGTGAAAGACCGTAGCTAGTAAAACGCTCATCCTTCCATGTAATAACAGAGCCACCACCGAAATCTGTTACAACAGTTTGTAGAGTATTTGGTAAGTCAGCTGTGTTTGTAAGAACTATGCTCGTATGAATATTTTTACATTGCTCTTGTAGGACAGCAACTAGCTCATCTTTTGTAGCATTTTGTAATACACGGTCTTGCGGTTGGAATTTCCAAGTAGGGCGCTCTAACTTCGTAATCGGTGAGCGACCTAGTTGACTAGCTAATTTATTTAAAAATACTTCTCTATTTTGAATGTTGCCACTCATTGCTCGTCGCCTCCTTTTGGACGGTTATGGAACCAGTTTCGGAAATTATCTTTGTTTGGTGCTGGGAAGTCTCTTTCCTCTGTCCATGCTTTTAATGGACCTGGACCGTTCGAAATTTTATCGTCCTTTGTGAATGGAGACATCGCAGGTGCCGCCATTTTCGATGCCATTTTGTATAACGATGGGGAAGATGCGCCAAGACCGAATGCTTTCATTAGTAGTTTTTCTGAAACTGGTGCTTTTCCTTCGTTTTCTACAATGACTTGGCGATGTTTATGGATTAACTGATGCAATGGAATTTTCACAGGACAAGCATCCGTACATGCACCACATAAGGTAGACGCATAAGGTAGCTCTTTGAAGTCATCGTAGCCGCCAAGTAATGGTGATAAGACTACACCGACAGGGCCAGAGTAAATCGAGCCATACGTATGACCGCCAACATGACGATAAACAGGGCAAGCGTTTACACAAGCGGCACAGCGAATACATTGTAAAATGGATTGGAATTCCCCGCCTAAAATATCGGAGCGGCCGTTATCGACGATGACTAAATGGAATTCTTCTGGCCCATCCGTATCACCTTCATCTTTAATGCCAGTTAATGTCGTAATATAGCTTGTTAGTTTTTGACCAACCGCACTTCTTGTTAATAGACTAACAAGTACTTCCATTTCCTCGAAGGTAGGTACGATACGCTCCATCCCCATGACAGTAATTTGTGTTTTCGGTAAGGCTGTCACTAAATCAGCATTACCTTCATTTGTCACTAAAGTAACAGAGCCACTTTCTGCGATTGCAAAGTTACAGCCTGTAATGCCGATGTCTGCAGTTAAATACTCCTTGCGTAATTTTTCACGGACATACAATGCAAGCTCTTCAGGTTTCTCTGTTTTATCGTAGCCTTGCTTTTCTTTAAATACATCGCGAATTTGTTCTTTGTTTTTATGTAATGCAGGAACAACGATGTGAGAGGGTGGTTCGTGATCATCTACTTGCAAAATGTACTCACCGAGGTCTGTTTCAATTACTTCACAGCCTAATTCCTCAAGTCCAGCATTTAAATTGATTTCCTCTGTCACCATTGATTTTGATTTAACAATTTTTTTAGCGTTTTTTTCTTTCGCTACATTTTGAATATACGCAGTTGCTTCTTCAGCTGTTTGTGCGAAATAAACATGACCGCCTCTTTTGGCAACATTCTCGCTTAGTTCATTTAAGTAATAATCTAAATTTGCTAGCACATGCTGGCGAATTTCTTCACCATGTGAACGCCATTCTTCCCAGTTTCCTAAATAGTCAGCTTGTTCAAGACGGCGAGTTTGGAAGCGTTCTTGTGCACTGGACACAGCACTGCGCATAAATGTATTTGTTAATTCTTTTGAAACCCGGTTTTTAAACGGATCATCGCTTGTTTTCATCGACATATGTGAATCCTCCTTGAAATGGTTTATCGGCTATTTAAAACTTCGGCGATATGCATTACTCTAATTGGTTTACCTTGTCTGTTAATGCGTCCGCCAATATTAAGTAAACAACCTCCATCAGCACCAACTACTATATCTGCATCTGTTTCTTCTATATTGAGTATTTTTTCATCAACCATTTGACCTGAAATATTGCCCATTTTTATTGAGAAAGTACCGCCAAAGCCACAACAGCGGTCTTTACCTGGTAAGTCTACATAATTTAAATTTTTCACATTGTTTAACAATGTGATAGGGGCTTGTGTTACGCCAAGTAAACGTGTCATATGGCAAGATGTATGGAATGTTGCTGTACCTTTCAATTGTGCACCAACGTCCTCAACTTTTAAAACATTGACGATAAAATCTGTAAATTCATATGTTTTAGCAGCAAGTACTTGCGCTTTTTGTTCCCAGACAGGGTCACCTTTAAATACCTCTGGATATTCTTTAAACATATAAGCACATGAACCAGATGGAGAAACAACATA
>JAVWKG010000083.1:0-12730 GCA_036638655.1 Lysinibacillus sp.
GCTTATATATTCGTAAGTGGATTCCAGAGCTTGCTCAACTACCTACTAAGTATATCCATGAACCTTGGAACGCGCCCGCAGATATACTTCTTGAAGCAGGCATAGTACTTGGAGAGACGTATCCCCAACCTATCATAGATCATTCACTTGCTAGAATTCGCGCATTAGAAGCATATGAACAAGTAAAAAACAACATATGAAATCTATCCGCTTTCCCTGTATAAAGGAAAGTGGATTTTTTATATGTACTTTCATAATAAAGGCTCTACAACATAATATGCACTTGACAGCACATTCCACTGCAGGCAGACACTTCCTCTTTCGCTTCGTGCGGGGTCTCGGGCCAATAGGATGTTGGTCACGAAGGCGTTGTCACAGGACGTGACGCTTTTAGCCTTCGTTCCTTTACTCGCTAATCCCGCAGGAGTCGCCACCTTTCGTTGCATGTGCTTTCATTTTATAGGTTTCTTTTAAGTCAAGCACATGTTTTGGCAATGAGCCTAATTAAACGTATACAATATAAAATTACGGAAATAATAAAAATTGAAATATGAAAAGGAGTGATTTTAATGGATATGAAGGATAAAGTACAAAAGGAATTAGGTAAGCTTAACGATGAAACAAAAGATGATATCTTGAAAAACTTCAATCAATTCAAGCAATATTTAGCTGAAAAAGTTGAATTGGGTGAAAATATGGGATTAAGTGAAGAGAAGCTTGCTAAAACGGCAGAGCTAGTTGCGAATTATCTTGCTAAACATGAAAATCCGCGAAATAGGGAAGAGAATTTACTAATGGAACTTTGGAATTCGGGATCAAAAGAAGAACAAAGTACACTAGCACATATGTTACTTAATATGGTCAGAAAAGCTTGAAAACATCCATTTCTGTACATGTAAAGAAACCTCGCGAAATAGTAACAATTCTTTAAATCAAAACAAATAAAAATAAGCACGACGGATGCATTTATCCGTCGTGCTTATTTTTTTGATTCGCTATTTAATTAGTTGCAGCTTTATAAAGCCGTTTCTCCACTTTGCGTTGTAAAAACCAAAGGAAGAATAGAACAACAGCGGCGTACATAACTAACCAAATGTTTAGAACACCATGAATGACAGCCATTCCTAGGAAACCAGCTGCTAAAATATAGTAAACAAAAGGTAGCCAAACAGTTCGAATAATTTTACCTTCTTTACCGATTAAACCTACTGTTGCGGAAGCGGCTACAATATTGTGTACACAAATAATATTACCTGCTGCACCACCAACGGCTTGTAGTGCAATGACCATCCCTGATTGCTCCATAGATAAGCCAATATTTTGGGCTGTACCAAACTGGAATAGAGAGAACATCATATTACTAAATGTATTACTACCGGCGATAAATGCGCCTAGTGCACCGATTGCAGGTGCTACAATTGGCCAAAACTCTCCTGAAATCATAGAAACGGATTCAGCTAAAACGAGTGGCATATTTTTCCCCGCTAATGCTGCAGCTGCTTCAGACACTTTATCTTCTGCTAACACAGTACTTAAGAAAATTTTAATCATTGGTACTGCAAAAATTAATGCCGCTCCAGCTGACAAAGCTGTCAATGCTGAATCTTTTACACCTGCTACGAAATCTTTCACTCTCATACGATGAATAAAGATTGTTAAAATAGCAGAAAGGATGAATAGAGTACCAGGTAAAAATAATGGAGTTGTCGTTATTGTAATGCCTGAATTGAACATATTTTCAAACACGATAGCTTTTGATTTTAAAAATGCACCTAGAGAATCGATTGTACGTGTAGCAATTAAAAATACGGCTAATAATACGTACGGAGTCCAAGCTACAACGATAGAGAATGAACGCTTATTATCTTCAGTAGGCATTGGTTGCTCGTTTAGTTTACCAATCCAATCTGGCTCCCATTTGTCTCTTGCTGGGAAATCGAAAATTTTGTCCTTTGGCATAAAGTAACCTTTGCTTACAACAGGAATAACAATTAATAGCGCTACTAATCCACCTAATAATGATGGGAATTCAGGTCCTAATAAAACACCGATCACGTTATAAGGAATTGTAAATGCAAACGCTGCAAATAATGCGAATTTCCAAATACCTAAACCTTCACGGAACGATTTGTTTTCACCAAAGAATCTAGTTAATAAACAAGATAAGAAGATTGGGATAAGCGTACCAACAATCCCGTGAAATAATACGACTTTACTTGTGATGAATAATAAATATTCCCCGTATTCCATCCCCATAGCTGTAAGCCCTTCCATAACAGAGCTTTGTTCAGAAATACCAGTATTAACGCCAACTAGAATGGGCGTCCCAACGGCTCCAAATGATACAGGTGTACTTTGGATGACAAGTGCTACAACAACAGCGGCCATAGCTGGGAAACCAATTGCCACTAGTAAAGGTGCAGCTACAACAGCTGGTGTACCAAAACCGGAAGCGCCTTCAATAAATGATCCGAATAACCAAGCGATTAGAATAGCTTGTACGCGACGATCGGGTGAAATCTGGGTAAACCCGTTTCGAATTGTATGAATAGCTCCACTGTGCTTGACTGTATTTAACAGTAATACAGCTCCAAATATAATAAAAACAACTTCTAAAGCAGAAATAAGTCCGCCAAAAGCAGCTCCTGCAACAACATTGCCATCCGTTCCCCAAACGAATATAGCAATCATTGCCGTGAACACTAATGTGATAGACATTGCTCGACTTGCTGGCCAGTTAAGAATAACTAAAAAGAAAAATATAGACAGGATTGGTAAAACTGCAATAATTGATAACATCCACAAACTCACATTTTCTCCCCCTTTGATATCGTTATATGATTAGGTCATCTGATGACCTATTTGTATTATATAATACAAAATTTGAAATTATCAATAAATTTATGAAAAAGTATTTATTTTGGTTATAATAGAATGGAGGTGCATAGAAAATTGAACTATAAAAAAATTACCCGTAAAAAGATATATGAAGAAGTGGCAGATATCATTTTGGAAATGATTAAAACAGGTCAGCTAAAGCCAGGTGATCAATTAGATTCTGTACAAGAGTTAGCAAATAATTTTCAAGTTGGTCGTTCCGCAATACGTGAAGCATTGACATCATTACGTGCGATGGGACTAATAGAAATGCGCCAAGGCGAGGGAACATTTGTTAAAACATTTGCAGCGAACAACCTTGCTTATCCAATTCAAAGTGCCATGCTCATGACGAAAAAGAACATTGAAGAGCTATTACAAGTACGATTTATTTTAGAAGCAGGCATTGTAGCAAACGCAGCGCAAAAACGAACAACGGAAGATTTAGCAAAAATGCGACTGCATTTAGAAGAAATGATTGCCCATTCTGAAAACGCAGAGCTAGGGGAGCGAGCGGATTTAGCCTTTCACTTAGCCATTGCAAAAGCAGCAGATAATGTACTACTAAGTACTTTAATGCAGCATGTATCTGACTTAATGACAGAAGCAATGCGGGAAACTCGACGCATTTGTTTATATAGTGAGAAGCAAACGTTAGCTCAATTAAACGAGCAACATCTCGAAATTTATCATCAAATTGAAAAACAAGATGCGATGGCAGCAGAGCAAGCGATGAAGGCTCATCTATTATTTGTTGAGGAAGTATTAGCAGAGCATATGGAAATTGAGGTCGATTAATCGATTAAAAGATTAATGGTTTAAAAGATTGTTTGTGTAACATAATTCGCATTTTCGGAAGTATATAATTCGCCAAAATGGTTAGCTTAGTTATTGGAGGTGGTCATTTTGGCTAAAGACAAGCAAAAGAAAAAGGGATTAAACCGAGAAGAGTTTGGCTATGGATTTGATATTAGTGCAGATGATTTAAGTGTAATGGGCCATAATAATTTAGCAAACAAGCAACAGCAGCCTGAAAACAAAGACGAGCAACAACAGAAAAGTCGCTCTTCAAATCGCAATAAAAGCGAATAGAATGTCTGAAATCCCGAATAGCTCGCACTTGAAAAAGTGTCGGTATTCGGGATTTTCATGTGTATGAATAAGAAAAGCCAAACAGAGTTTTCAGGAATTCCTGATCTGTTTGGCATCTATTTTCACGTAGGAAAGGTCGTTTAGTAGGAAGTCCAGCCACCGTCAACTGTAATGATTTGACCATTAACAAAGCTTGCTTCGTCTGAACCTAAGAAAATGGCTAATTGCGCTACTTCCTCTGGTTGACCAGCACGAGGGTTAATCGCCATGCCGAGTGATTGGCGTGATGCCCCGAATTCACTCATATTGGTCATTGTTGACGCGATATTTGTAATGACTGCGCCTGGTGCAATACCGTTGCAGCGTATATTATTAGTTGCATACATAAAGGCAGTATTTTTAGTTAAGCCGACGACTGCGTGTTTTGAAGCTGTATAGGCAGCCCCCGCACGAGCACCGTATAAACCACCAGCCGAAATATTATTAACGATAACACCAGAACCTTGTTCAAGGAAAATGGCTGTTGCCATACGCATCGAGCGCATAACAGAGGTTATGTTTACTGCAAATACGTTGTCCCATCGTTCGTCAGAAATTTCCCCAACAGGCTCCATACCATCCATAATACCTGCGTTATTTACTAAAATATCTAATTTGCCAAATGCCTTTATCGTTTCATCAAATAAGTGTTGTAAGTCTTCTGTTGATGCTACATTGGTTTGTACAGCAATTGCTTCTACGCCAGTAGCTTTAATTGCTTGTGCAACAGCTTGAGCACCTTCGAAATTTAAATCAGATACGACAACTTTAGCCCCTTCATTTGCATAACCTTCTGCAATGGCTTTCCCCATACCCGAAGCTGCACCTGTAATAATTGCTACTTTGCCTGCTAATCTCATTGAAAAGACCCCCTATAAGATATTGAACATTTGTTCAACTTCATCATATACTAAAATTCTTTGATTAGCGTTGTGAATTTTCGAATAAATTTGACAATATTAAGTTTTAAATGAGGGATAAACGAAAATATAATTGTGAGAATTAGCGTTTTCAATTGGTCGTATCGTCTGTATGAAACTGTGTGTTACGATAAGTTTAATAATTAGTAGTTTAGATGTTCGTGAGAAGGAGAGGGCATAATGAATTTAGTTCTTACAATTGTGTGTTGCGGTTTTTCTAGTTTTCTACTTTTATCAGTATTTGATCCTGTATTAGTTGGAATCATCATTGGAGCTGTTGTATTAGGTTGTATTTTTAGAGGATTGTATATGATTCATAAAATATATCAGGTTGTCGTAATCGGTGAGAAAAAAGACAAGGGGCTTACAGCGTTAGAACAGTATTTAGCAGAACGGGATTCGAATTAAACGTAAACCAGGTTTTGAGGGAAATAACCACATATGAAAATGGGAGGCCGATTTGTATGAAATGTGCAAATCGGTTTTTATATTGGTTTTTAAGCTGTGGATGAGGTCTCGTGTAAGGTAGATAGTTAATAAATTTGAAATCATGGTGAATAAATGAAGAATGATGGTGAATAAATCGCAAATGATGGTGAATAATGCACGATACTGCGCCTAATTTTGTTCGCTCAGGAAAAATGGACCGTTGAAAGATCGATAAAAAGAGAAGTTTGGTCGATAAAATTGTGAATTAGGTCGATTGAATGCAAAAAGGGGTCGATAAAACTGTAATTTAGGTCGATAGAGTGCCAGACTCATCTGATTAGTCGCTCAACTACGTAGGAGATCGCCGTTAAACCATGAATCTATGCATAATTTAGTTCTTATTTTCGTAGAATCATGGTTTTTTAAATAAATTTGAACAATCTTTTTGGCAGTAGTATACTTTTGCGAAGATCTGCACTTTTAATTTCATCACCCACAAAAAAAGACTAGGAACCTTATTATAAAGGCATTCCTAGTCATCTTTCATAACAAATAAAACAAAGTCTTTACACCTTCGCCGAACCACTGACAAAAGCTTCATCTTTGTAATACATATTTTTCACGAGTACGTTTGGACCTAAGCATTTCACAGCTGGGCAATGGCAATTGAGCGATTTTGCTAAATCTGTTGCCATCCATTTATCAAAAACAGCTGGAAGTTCGTCATTTAGTATGTTGCCAAGAGCAGGTGTATCACCAAAGTCTGTGACAATCACATCCCCTGTGAAAATATTAATGTTCAAGCGTGAGCGACCATCTGGATCATTACGCATTGTGACGTTTTTAGCTTCGCGCAGACGCTTTAACAGCTTTTGATCTTCTTCGTTGTTACTGCAAGGGTAAAATGGCAGAGTACCGAATAACATCCACGTATTTTCATCGCGTACATCTAATAAATGATGAATCGCCTCACGTGTTTCTTCAAGGCTCAAAGAAGTCAAACTTGAGGCAAAGTCAGATGGGTACATTGGGTGAATTTCATGCCTCACACATTTCATATCGTTGATGACTTGGTTATGAATATGTTCTAAATAAGGCAATGTTTTTTTGTTAAGCATCGTTTCCGCCGATACCATAACACCATGTTCAGATAACATACGGGCATTATCAATCATGCGTTGGAAAAGGGCAGCACGTTGTTCAAAAGTTGGTTTCCGGTCCATCATCGCAAAGCCTGTTTCGACGAATTCATCGACAGTACCCCAGTTATGTGAAATATGTAGCACATCTAAATACGGTGCAATAAGTAAATAGCGCTCAGGCTCAATTGTTAAGTTAGAGTTGATTTGTGTACGTACACCGCGTGCATGCGCGTATTTTAATAATGGAAGTACATAATTTTGCACGGATTTCTTGCTCATCATTGGCTCTCCGCCTGTAATACTGAGTGTTTTTAAGTGTGGAATTTCATCAAGACGTTTCGTGATTAAGTCCATTGGTAGTGCCTCGGGGTCTTTGTTTTGCAACGTATAGCCGACTGCACAGTGTGCGCAGCGCATATTGCAAAGGTTTGTTGTTGTAAATTCAATATTCGACAAGGTCATTTGCCCGTGTTGCTCGATATCTAAATACGCCTCCCATGGATCGAATTTCGGCGTCATTTTTTGTAAAGTTGTCATGATCGTACATCTTCCTCTCTAGCATTCTATTTTCTCATATAACGCTAAAAATTCAAATATGAAATACTTGAAAGGGCTGATTTTTGACTTACATGAACATATTTCCAACTAAGGCTACGTTTTTATTCCTATTTTCATAGTGAATGCCACACTTTCTTTGTTAAAATAAGAGCAACAGTAATATAAAGGGGTTTAAAATGAAGTGAAAACATTTACATACAAGCAAGCTATCGCTATAGAACGTACGGAACAAGTGCCAATCCACAATGAAGATGGACAGGTGACAGCTAGTGTACAACGCGTTTACAGCCATTTTTTGAAAAAAGCATTTGATCGTTCGATGGATTATCGTTATTTTGTACAATACGATGTTTGCGATAATGATGGGCATGTCCTTTTTAGTTGTAAAAAGGTGTCGCGTCGTGGACGAGTGCATTATCGAGGGAAAGATTTAGTGGAAAATAAAAACTATATGATTGCATATGATGGCTGGCAAATTATGATTCCCGACCTCATTATTACAGACGGTGACCAAAAAATACATTTGAATAAAGAAATGGAAGATTGGTCGACATTTTCGATAGAAGAGGCGCCCGTTGCACGTTGGAAAGCAGTATACAAGGAAACGCATTTCGACATTGTTCTACAAATTGAAGAAAGCAGTCCCATCCAAAGCGAGGCATTTTTCATTGCTATTGCGCAATGTGTGTTATTTATAGGCATATAGGAAGTAAGTTAACAATATTATTTAATGGGAATATACAAAAAAAGGCTCTTTTTAAGGAGCCTTTCAAGCCTAGCTTTAAGCTTGGCGAATACCAAAAATTCTTTTACAATCAATTGTCATTCTCGAAGGAGCTGCTACTGTTGTGTCAAGGAAATGAGCACAGCAATTTTTCGCATCCAAATAGATAAAAGTCAAATCACCAGATACTACACCACTTGAAAAAATAATATTCACTGTAGTTCCTGGTTGTAGGTGTCTTAACTGATCACAAATGCAGCTATCACATTTGTCGTCATATTTTCTTTCGCATTTGTCTTCATGTTTTCTTTCGTGTTTTTCTACTTTATAGCAGTGGAATTTAGCTTCTTCATGACAGCGACATTTCACTTCTTTATGGCAATGACATTTCACTTCTTTGTGACAGTGACACTTAACTTCCTCATGACCGTGACATTTTACTTCTTTATGGCAGTGATACTTAACATCATCGTGACCGTGATATTTTACTTCGTCTTTGCAGTTTTCCCAATTCATGTGTTTGACATATCTACAATCTTTCATATTATCGTCCTCCCAATTATTATGTTTGTCATATCTATAATCTTTCATATTTACGTCCTCCCTTCTTGTGAAGTTTTGTGAAGCTCGCCTTACCCTTATAATCTATGTAGGGAGGAGAAAGTGTTACTGGTATTTTGTCCGCTAGGTCGAATAAAAAATATCTTTTCTCTAAAAAATGTTCTTATTAGGTTTATCTAAGACAAGATAAATGCTATGGAAATGTGATGATTGTATAGGCATAAAAATAGACTTATGTCATAAAAACGAGATGTTTATACTAGAAAGAATTGGGGGAGTGAAAAATTTAGGTTCATCTCAAACTTTTTTTGATTTGCTTTAATTCGTTTATTAAATAGTCTACTTGCTTTTGTATATTTTCAATTTGCTGTGCATCGTTATTTTGACTTTGCTCGTCTCCAGTATTAGGCTTTAATAAAGCATCAAGACTGAGGCCTGCAGCAATTACTTGTATAGCATCTCCTAATGCAGAGATGGAAGTGCCAATAAGTGAGATTCGAGCGGCAGTTATTTCTAAGGACTCTGGCGGTTTGTTCGCATTTTTTTTATTGTCGATCATTATGATTCCTCCTTTAAATCAATACAGTATCTTCATGCATTTTATGTATGGGGTGGAGGGGTCATGACGTTGGTGAATGATTTTATCTTCTTTCAGGGCTTATCATATAAGAAGTATTTCAAATTTGGTGAACGAAGGAGGTAGTACGTTGGAAAATAAATCAGTAGTGAAGAATGGTATTGGCTTTGGGTCTGTTTTGGCAATTACAATTTCGTGGAGTTTACATCATTCAATATTGTGGGCGATCATTCACGGTTGCTTCAGCTGGTTGTATGTCATATATTATGCGATCACAAGATAATGTAACTTTATAGAGGGTAAGCAGTAAATGGCATGATTTACTTTCAGAAATAAAATCAATTTGTTTTGGTAATATAATTTTGAAAGCGCTTTATTTTCCTTGTAGTGGATGTGATCAAAGTAATATTTATATATAATAATTAGGGTGAATTGTACGAAAACACTAGAGGAAATACATATACGTGAAAATGAAACACGGAATGCATGAAAGTAATTATTGTTTTTATAAAAATTATTGAAGGATAATGCCTCTTTTTGTCGAATATAGTATATATGGGGGGATTATTATGCTAACCAAAATCAGAAAAGTGAAGTTTGAGCCAGAAAGAAAAAATCCGTTATACCAAGTAATTATGGAATGTCCGGATGGAAAACAGTTATATGTTAAATTCGATTATACGTATATAACAGGTACTTTTTGGCCATTAGAAGTAAACTATGATAAGAAAAATTACGATGCAAAGCTTGCTTGGTATACAAGAGAAGTCGAGAGCATGACCGTTAAACTATTTTTAGAAGAAATCGCAACAAAAATCAACAAAAAATACAATTTTGAGTTCAAACAAGATAACGATAAATAAGCGATCCTCTTTTATGAAATGCCAATTTCGTTTAAATTATATAGAGACAAATATACTTCCTTCTACAATTTACTGTAGAGGGTTTTATTTTGTTGGGAATGAAGAATGGAGCAGTTTTTGTCCTCACTTTTCCGAAATGTTCCGGAAATAAACTGAGAATAGTAAGCATTTTTTGTTCAAATTCGTAAATAATATATCACAAATAAGTATGTAGGATGTGAGGATTTGAAGCGAATTCATTTTATCGTGTTGTCTGTTTGCGTTGTTTTTGTCTCTCTATTTTATTTCACCTCCAATACTTCTGCAAATAAGGGGAGGAAATATTACGAGGAAGCAGGGCAAATTGTTTGGGATATTAATACCGATGAAAAAATAATTGCACTTACTTTTGATGATGGTCCACATGAAAAATATACGACAGAGGTTATGGATCTGTTGGATAAATATGATGCAAAAGGAACATTTTTTATTGTCGGTTTAAATGCGGTTAAAAACCCTGAAGTTGTAAAACGTATGTATGAGGAAGGTCATGAATTAGCGAATCACACATTTACACATCCATTGAAAAGGACTGTGCCAGATTTAATGGATGAAATAGCACAGACGAATGAAGCCATTTTCAGTATAACTGGATTCTCGCCAAAATTATTTAGACCTGTTGAAGGGCAGTATACAGATGCCATGATAGATGCAGTCGTAAAAGAAGGATATAAAGTGGTTATGTGGTCTTGGCATCAAGATACGGAAGATTGGAAAGACCCAGGTGTTCATAAAATTGTCAGTAATGTGTTAACAGACTCAAAGCAAGGGGATGTCGTGTTATTCCATGATGGCGGTGGTAATCGCGAGCAGACTGTAAAAGCGTTAGAAGAAATTTTGCCGGAACTTCAAAAGCAAGGGTACAAATTTGTAACGATTACTGAATTACTTGAAGTGCAAAAGAAGGAAGGGAAGAAGAAATTAAAGGAGTAATCTATTCTGAAGAAATAATAATGCACCTGTTTCTCCATATTCGAGAAATAGGTGCGTTTTGTCGTGCATGAGTAAGTATAAAATGGGGCAATAATACTTATAGCGTTATGAAAGCAAATTCGAAAAATGGTTAAGGGGCGAGTGTAAGTGGCGACTATGAAAAACTATGCGGATCTAGTCCGTTTAATGGATATTGTAAAGGCTGAAATTGAAATGCTGAAGTTGGACAATGAATATTGGTTTGAAAAGAGCCAGGATCCGGCACTTTGGTCAGAGGGTAGGCGACGATTTGGCTTGGACGTTTCAGCAGAGCGAAGCAATCGATTGCATTTACGCATTAATATGTTGGAGGAAAAGCTAAAGTATTTTGAAGCCATTAAAGAAGAGATTTGCGGCAACATTGAGAAATTAGAAGGATTACCTTATAAAATTGCCAAGCTAAGATTTATTGAGGATTATTCTTATAAGGAAATCGCAACGATTCTCGGTTATTCATATATCCATATTCGCGATTGTATTTGTAACAACAATGTGAGTACAAAGCATGTAGACAATTTATGATGGGTACAAAACCCTTCCAATTTGTATAGGCATTCAGTTCACAAGCTGGGTGTCTTTTGTTGTGCTTGAATGGTTTAATTGTATGTTACTTTTTGGATTATTATATATTTAAAACCGACATTTCATCGTGTGTAAAGCAGCAGAAAATGATTGTCATGATATTTTTGAGTTTTATTCAGATGAAAATATAGTTAGATGGACCTCTATAGAAAATACGATAATTGAGTTAAATTGGTATGACAAAATTTCCAAAGAACAGCTTGGTTGAAGATGGACAAATGTGGATTCACGAAAATTTATATGATGTCTCTTTAAAAATAGATACCTAGATGAATAGCACCTGAAGAAGCGTGGGGATCAAAAAAGATTCTCGTGCTTATTTAAAAAAAATTACTTTCAAAAAAGAAATTTATTTTGGAATATTAAGAAAAAATTATTTTTTTTAACCTAATTTTAACCTTTGTTCATTAAAATTGATTTAAGAATAGTAGAAAGGAGAAATCAAATAAAGAAGCTAATAGTAAGAATGTTTTCGATTTTCTCTACTAATTTCTCATACGTTTTTTTGAAGCTTACCGATAGTTGCTCAAAATACAAGAGAAGTTTTGTCAATTTTGAATGTGACAATAATCGTTGATGGACAACCGGATGAGGAAGAAACAGTAGAGAGGAGTTCAGTCACAATCTATGTCGTGGCGACTATGATTTTAGCAGATAGTGTTTTAATCTAAGTGGAATGATTAGAGTGCGAGGGCACAAGTTGGCAACTATTGATGCAACAACACCATTCGTACTTGAAGAAGGTGGTGATTATTCAAATCGGTGGATAGCTACTGAAGAAAAGTTAATCTAGTTTCATTTTTATAGATTTCTAACGGGAAATGGGAGTAGGATTATTGATTTATTCAAAAATGAAGAAAAAATAAGGAGGTTTGAAATGAATTTAGTAAAGAAAACAGGGTCTTTATTTCTAGTTTTAACGCTAGTAACAGGATCTCTAAGTATAAAACCAACCAGTATCGTATACGCTGCGTCACCAACAGCGACTATTATTGTCTCAGACACTGCACTGCGAATTGGAGAAACATCCCTGGTGACGATTACCTTCTCAGAAGCGGTGACGGACTTCAGCAATGCGGATCTGTCAATCGCCAACGGAACATTAAGCGTCGTAAGTTCTTCGGATGGCGGTATCACATGGACAGCAACGTTCACGCCGGCATCTAATGTCACTGATATGACGAATCTCATTTCACTTGACAACACGGGTATACAGAGTGTTAGTTCAGGTAACGCAGGAAGTGGTACCACGAACTCGAACAATTACGCGATCGATACGCAAGGTCCAACGGCAACCATCGTAGTCGCAGACACTGCACTGCGAATTGGAGAAACATCCCTGGTGACGATCACCT
>JAVWKG010000084.1:0-12343 GCA_036638655.1 Lysinibacillus sp.
TATAAGTGTCATTTCGGGTCTTTTCTACTATTTGTCACATATTTATATTTAAGTCGTATATCAATTCTGACAAATGGGCTGTTTAGCGCTGAAAAATAGTTTGTAAAAATGCAGCGCTTTGTTTCATTTGCTTACAATGTTTTTAAGTCTAGTACATGTTTTAGTGTGGACACTAAAAAGGTTATGATAAATAAAATCGCTGTCCGCAGACAATTTTACTTTGGAGGAAATCGCTATGAAAGATGAACATTTACAGGATGCCTTTACGAGTGGGGAAGGAATTAAGTTCTTCGCCAGATGGTATCCTAGCTTATCGTACTCGATTCAAACAAGTCATGGATGAAGAAGCAACGGTAAGAGAAGCTGAATTACGGGAGAAAGTCGCTTTAGAACAAGGTGTAGAGCTAGATGCTAGGGAAGCTAATGAGAAAACGGCATGTAATTTATTGAAGATGAATATGGATATACAGGTCATCGCTAAGGCAACAGGATTATCCCGCGAACATATAGAAGAACTTAGAGATAAGATGAATCTATTCTAAAAAGAGAAAGCTGATTTGCATGACATGCAGATTGGCTTTTTTAAATATATAAAGTGCTTTTTAGTGCAGAAAACAGAGTAAATATGCGTGGAGCGAAGTGATATATGAGCTGGGAGCGTAGATTACTCACGAAAGTAGCTTAACCGCTGATAGCCTGCCGAAAACCGCTAATAGCAATCTAGAACCCGAACACGATGTAAGAAAAAGATAGTTAGTTTAGATAGTAAAGACCGGTTTCATTAAAAAAGAGCGATTCACTCTTTTTTAAACATACAAAGTGTTTTTTAGTGCAGGAACCGGCGTAAATACGCGTGGGGCGAAGTGATCTATCGTTTGGGAACGTGGATGATTCTCGAAAGCAATTTCCCCGCAAATGGCGCGTGTTTTCACCCCTCCGCCGATAGAAAACCTCAAAAAACAACAAATTTATTCACACTTTCAATAGAAAGAGGTATACTATAATGCAGTACAAAAATCACATAACATAAAATGTGCCAAATCACGAACTTTCAACAGAGCAAGACAAAATCAACTACAACTCGTTTATGAAACGAAAGGAAGTATAGATCATGACAAAATCAATTTGTGTCGTAGGACTAGGATATATAGGATTACCAACTGCCGTAATGTTTGCGAACCATGGTGTGCGTGTACATGGCGTTGACTTAAATCCAGCAGCAGTAAAAAGCATTCAAGAAAAGACACTTCATATAGAAGAAAACGGCTTACAAGAGCGCCTGAACAAAGCAGTAGATGAAGGGTTCTTAACAGCTTCCACTACACCACAGGAAGCGGATGTATATATCATTGCTGTGCCATCACCTATCAATGCTGATAACACGGCGAACCTTGAATATGTGCGCCAAGCAACGGCTTCAGTCGTGCCGTTCGTAAAAAAAGGTGACTTAGTGATTCTTGAATCGACAGTACCACCTAAAACAGTAGAGCACGTAATGCTGCCAGAGCTTATTAAAGCGAACCTTGAAATCGGTACGGAACTTTACGTGTCACACTCACCAGAGCGCGTCATTCCAGGACGTATTTTTGAAGAGCTTGTGAACAATGACCGTATTGTTGGTGGGATTAACGAAAAATCTTCACAGTTAACGAAAGAACTATATGAAACTTTCGTAGAGGGAACAATTCATATTACGGATGCGACGACTGCGGAGCTTGTGAAGGTAATGGAAAACACATATCGTGATGTCAACATTGCATTTGCGAACGAGTTAGCGAAAATGGCGGACAAGCTGGATGTGAACATTTGGGAAGCGATTAAGTTTGCCAACTATCACCCACGTGTAAATGTCCACTTCCCAGGTCCTGGTGTAGGTGGTCACTGTATCGCTGTTGACCCTTGGTTCCTAGTTGAACTTGGTGGCGAGCAAGCGCAAATTATTCATATGTCACGTAATACGAATGACAGCATGCCAAGCTATACGGCGCAAAAAACACAAGCGATTTTGAATGAAAATAAAATTGCGGGTGGTAAAGTAGCTGTTCTTGGTCTTGCATTCAAAGGCAATGTAGATGATATGCGCGAAAGCCCATCAACAATTGTTATTACAGAATTGCAAAAATTAGGTCTTGAAGTGATTTCTTATGATCCACATATTAAAGACAATAAGCATGCGACACAAACGCAAAGCTTAGAAGAAGCAACAAAAGATGCGGATATCATTGTTGTCTTAACAGATCACAATGAATTCAAAACATTACAAGCTGCTAGTATTGCACCACAACATAAAATTATTTTCGATACGAAAAATTGTCTGAATCGTGACGAGTGGCAACAAGCGGACTTCCAATTCCACTTACTAGGAGATGCTAAAAACTGATGAAAGAAACAGTACTAGGCATTCAAGTCAATACGGAAGGCTATGATGAGTTAATGGCCCAAGCATTCGAGCGCATTGAAAAGAAAGAAAAAGCGCTCGTTGTTGCCATTAACCCTGAGAAAATCATCAAAGCAAAAGAAGACCCTGCACTAAAAAAACTGCTAAACGACGCAGAAATTCAAATTCCAGATGGCATTGGTGTCATTCTCGCTTCAAAAATTCAAAAAGGCAACATTAAAGAGCGCGTAACGGGCGTGGATATGATGATGAAGCTTTGTGAAGAAGCGGCAAAACGCCAAAAGCCAGTCTTCCTTTACGGAGGCAAACCAACTGTGGCCGATCAAGCAAAAGCGAAACTAGAGGAGCTATTTCCGTCTATTCAAATTGTCGGTACACAGGATGGCTATGAAAAGGACGAACAAGTGGTGCTAGATCGCATCAACGCAGCGAAACCAGATTTACTATTTGTTGCGATGGGCAGTCCAAAGCAAGAAAACTGGATAAACGCCAACCGCGACCAGCTGCACCCAACAATCTATCAAGGTGTAGGTGGCTCATTCGATGTTTTGGCGGGAACAGTAAAGCGCGCACCAGAAGTTTTCCAAAAGTTTGGTATGGAATGGTTTTACCGCCTACTAAAAGAACCAAAGCGTATCAAGCGCCAAATCGCCCTGCCACTTTTTTTATTAGAGGTGGCAAGACAAAAGCGTAATTAGTCGAAAAAATTATGTTGTCGTTTTAAAATGAAAGTGATAGACTATCAGTGTATAGGAATTTTCCTCTATTATATATACAAAATTCCCTGCAAGGAATAAAACGGTTGGTAGCCCAAAACCAAAAAAAGCTCAAGCATTTAATTGCTTGGGCTTTTTTTGGTTTAAGCAGGAATATTAATAAAATTAGCTACATAGTATAATGGGTGATGGATTTTTAAGTGGCGACAGAATTTGTGATTAAAGAGTGCTAGATAGTATATCTCTAGTAAATGAAGTTTAGTAATTAATAGAAATATAGTGAAATCACTTGAAAAAGCTATCCAGATAGACGACAATAGGAAAAGAAAGAGTGTTACCATATTTTAATTGGGCAAGAGAGTTATCTCTACTAAAATATGATTGACAACTTTTTGGCATACAACTATACTTTTATGTGTAGATGTTTGCTTACTATACATATGTATAGTTAAAAAAACATAAATTTTTCGAACTTAGAGGAGGAAATATTTCCATGGCTAACCAACCAAAGAAATACAAAAAATTCGTAGCAACAGCTGCTACAGCTACTCTAGTAGCATCAGTAATCGTACCAGTAGCATCTGCTGCTGAAGCAGACAAAAAATTCACTGACATCGGTGGATACAATGCTGACGTACAAGAAGCAATTTACGCACTAGCAGAAGCTGGTATCATTAACGGTACTTCTGACACTACATTCACTCCAGGTAAATCAATTACTAAAGGACAAGTAGTTAAAATGTTAGGTAAATGGGTAGAAGGTCAAGAAGGCTTTGAAGAAGTTACTGACTGGAAAACAGAACAACGTTTTGATGATGTAGCTTTAGATGGCGACCAAGAATTACTTAAATATGCTGCAATCGCTTCTGATTACGGTGTATTCGAAGGTAACAACGGTAAATTAAACGCATCAGGTCTTATCTCTCGTCAAAATATGGCGTTAGTATTAGATCGCGCTTATGAAGCACTTACAGGTACTTCTTTAGTTGAAATCGCAGCTAAAGTTGAAGACAAAAAAGTTGCTGACTTAGCTACAGCTAAAACTGAAGCACAACCAGCAATCCAAGCTCTTAGAGATTTAGAAATCACAACTGTTGAAAACTTCAACCCAACAGGTAACGTAACTCGTGCTAACTTTGCATCATTCTTATACCGTGCAATTAATGTTGACGTACCAGCAAATGACGTGAAAATTGAATCTGTAAAGGCGACTAACGCTAAAACAATCGAAGTTAAATTCAATACAGCAGCAGAAGCTGTTGCAGCAGACTTTGCAGTAAACAAAGGTACAGTGAAAGTAAACATTGCTTCAGTAGCTATCTCTGAAGATAAAAAAACTGCAACAATTGAAATGACTTCAAAATTAACTGAAGGCGAGTACACAGTGACTGTTGCTCAAAAAGATGCAGATGCATTAAAAGCTTCATTAAAAGTAGAAAATGAAAAAGTAAGTAAACTTGAAATCGCCTCAACTGTAGCGCCAGTAACATCTCCAACAGTAGCTACAATAAATGCAAAGGTTTTAAATCAGTATGGTGAAGACATCACAAAATTAAATCATTCTGACGTTACTGTAACTGTTAGCGGAGCAGCTACAGCAGGTGTACTTAACAATGAAGGTGTTTTAACATTAACTTTAGCACCACTTGCTAAAGAAGGCGAATCAATTTTCATTACTTTAGTTCACGCTAAAACAGGTGTTTCAACACAAGCAACAGTTAAAGTTTCAAAAACTGCAGCAGTTTCAGAAGTAGCGTTTGGTAAACTTTACAATAAAGATGGAAAAACTTTAAATCAAGATACAGACTTCTCAAAAGATAAATTCTATGTACCAGTAACAGCTAAAGACCAATATGGTAAAGAAGTTACTGACGTAGTAAAATTGAATAATGAATTAGTAATCACTAATACTAATCCAGCTGTAGCAACAGTGAATACTACAGTTAAAACGGTTAAAATCGATAATAAAGATGTAAATGTAGTTGAGGTTACAAATACTAATTTAGCTGGCTCAACGAATTTAATTGCTGTTTCTAAAACAACAGGAGCAAACACATCAACTACACTTAATGTTGAAGCAGGCGTAAAAGTATCTTCGTTATCTGTGAATTCTCCTTTAGAGTTAGTAACAGCAGGTAAAGATGTATTATTCCCACTTACAATTATTGATACAGCAGGTAAAGAATTAAAAACTAAAAAAGAGTATGATGCTTTGAATGCAAAAGATCCTATTAATTTATCTGCTGGAGCAAGTGTAGTAGAAGTGAAAGATAAAGGATTATTCGTGAAGGTGGCGGGAACATCTGTAATTAAAGATCAAGCTGTCACTGTTGTTATTTCAAGCACAACTGGAAAAGTTTCTACACAAACAGTTATTGCGAAAGAAGCTGCAAAACCAACAGTAATTACTGGTTTATCTTCTAAAAAAGCTACATCTCTTCGTGTAGGCGATACAACAGGTGTTAATATTGCAAATACAGATTTAGTAGTAGAGGACCAATACGGTCAAGTAATTACAGATAAAGCAGTTTTATCTACAATTACATTCGCTGTTACAGCTGATCCAACTACAGTATTTAATATCGCTACAGTAACTGCCGATAAAGAATATAAAATTACTGCTGTAAGCCCAGTAACAAATTCTGAAGTTAAGTCTAGTAAATTAAGCTTCAAGATTCTTGATGGAGCAACTCCAGTTGAGTCTAGTACATTTACTAAAACATTTACAGTGGTTGAAGATTCACAATTCGCTTCATACGAAGTAGCAGATGTGAAAACTATCTATGCTGCTGCAGGTTCAGGTCCTAATGAGGGTAAATTCCTTGTTGATGCAGGTTACAATCAAGATATCGTAGTTAAAGCTAAAACATCAGCTGGAGAAGTTGTTGAATTAAAAGAAGGCGTTGACTTTACAGTAACTGGTCAGCCGGCAGATGGTGAAGAAGTTAAATTTGCGAAAGATGCAAAAGAAGCAAAAGTAACTGTTACAATTACAATCAACAGAACTGGTGAGCAATTGACAAAAGAATTAACATATTCTAACGTTGCACCAAAAGTAGCAGACTTCATCTTTACATCTACTACATCATTAGATGCTGATAAAGCTGAAGCACTCGAGGATTTAATTGCTGTAACGGGTAGTTTCACAATTGCTGATTTGCATACTAATAAAGCAAAAATTGTAACAACAGATCAATATGGTAAAAAGTCATTTGTTGTTGCAGCTGATACGTTAACAATCGTACCATCGGATGCTTCAAAAGTAACAGTGACAAATAATGGTACTGCTACTGCTTCAGTAACGTCAACAGTATCAACAATTGTAACTGCAAAAGTTAAAATTGGTGATGTTACAAAAGAAGTTAAAGTAACAGTAGCTCCTTAATAAAATTAAACGAAACGTTACTCTATAAGCTAGATTACTAGTGAAATGAGTGGTATTTAGCCTTGTGTTTCACATCTATTATAGTTTGTGATTCACAAGGCTTTATCTAACTGTTGTGTTGTATTCATCAGGGAAGTTCTGATGCGTGGGTAACGGTTCCAATTGCTCATGAGCCTAATCCTCCTGTGTCCAGTGCATGTGTCTATCCACATAAAGGGGCGAAGTCAGGTGAAGTCGTACTTGGGTGGGATTCCTGAGGCGGGGTTCTTTAAAAAATGGCTATGGCTAGGCAGACGAATCCATGTAGGCTGTATGTGTCAAATAACGGTGCGAAATTGCTAGGAGCTCACCGTTATGTCTATGATGTGTAATCATCATACGAACATCCGCACAATTAGGAACTGTTAAACGGGTGATGTGCATATAGAATAGTGGGAGCCTAAGGTCATTAAAAAAAGGGAACAACATAACGGAACGTTTGAAGTCTATTTAGAAGAGGCCGATAGAGCTAGTGATGCTAAGTAGATGGCAGCGGGTTTGTAGTAGTGATGATTGCTAGCCGTTTGGACTTGCATGGTAACATGTGAGAAGGAAAAAACTAGCGGGAGCGAAGAAACCCAGTCAGTGAATCGATTTAAAACTTATTTCCCAAATAAGTGTTTTAACAAATTCAATCAATATTGAGTAGTCATGTGAATTTATTACGAGAAATTGTAAAAATTTTCACATGACTGCTTTTTTTTAACCTAATTTTAACCTTTGTCTGTCATTATGGATATTAGGGAAATAAGTTTTGAAGATCTATCGCTGACGGATCGCCTTGTGCGGTGAAAGCCGCCTGCATGGTGAAGGCTCGTTATAAACCTGAGATAGAGAAAAGGGATAAGACGAGAATAGCGTATTTTTAGCTGTAACAAATGTGTCTGGATTATCGACTGATTTATCACCGGGTGGCGTTAGAAATACAATTACTTGGAAAGATACTCAAGCAGCTGTAGGAACTGTCACTTATACGGTAAAACGTAACACAAGCGATAGTTTAGTTGGGGCAAATGTTTTACAATCCAACATTCCTAGTGGTACACAAAAATGGGATGATGATACAGCAGTATCAGAGGTGCAATATTATTATTTCATAGAAGCAACTAATGGTGTAGATACGGTTGTAACAACAGGCTATTCAATATTATCTGCTAAGAATATATTGGCAAAAAATTACCAAAATATGCATTTTGCTAGCCTTGTATTTAATCCGTTAACTGAGTCATTTGACGAGGTGTAATCATTTGAAAAGTAGCCTATTATTTTTTAGGCTACTTATTTTTTTTAAGAGGTGAAATTAGTGGAAATTTTAAATCTTACTTCAAACAACTATCGTAAGTTTTCTTCTCTTTTGAATCCGAATCATTTTAAAAGATTGCAATTAATAGATCCAACTATATGGGGAATAGGTTTAGTGGATCATACACGACCAATAGGTACCCTGATAGTAGACATCAATTTAGATAATAAGTCGGCAGCGATTACACATCTAGTTGTAAAGGATGAGGAGAATGCCCATCAATTTATTATGCAACTATATAATGAAGCGGAAATTTATTTTGAAAAGATTGGCTTTTTGATAACAGAAATAACGATTACTATGAACGGTGAATCTGATGAATTCGTAAATCAATTAACCAATCAAGGATGGAATGGGCATGTACAAAGCATAGATAAATATGTGCTGGACTTTAATCGAATACAGCAAGATGAGTGGTTATGGAATTTTAAAATACCTACAAATTTATCAGTTGTACCTTGGAGCCAGCATGTCAATGAAATTTTTAAAGACGCAATTTCTATTAAGAATAAGTTTGATGACCATGTCTATCCTTTTGTTCAAAGTTTAGGTGTAATCGATGAAGAATTTAGCTTTGCTTTATTTCTTAAGGGGGATTTAGTCGGATGGTGCATTGCTGAGCGAGTGGCACAGAATATGATACTTTTACCTCATGCTTATGTAAAACGTTTGCCTGCTACTAGAATAGGCGGAGGCGGGATGCTAGTATTTGCACCCGTTGTCAAAAAGGCAAGAGCAGAGAATATGTTCGTAACATTTTTTACGAATGTCGATAATGCTCCGATGCAAAATGTTATAAATAGACGTTTTAAAGAATGTATTTTACAAAAGAAATTATTAGTTCACCTAGTGAGAGGCTGATTGTTTAGTGCCGGGCATTCACATAATTCTCACACAATACCACATGCAAAAATCAATCATCGGATACGGTTTTTGAGATGTAAGTAAAAAGCACTACATAGGATTTCCCCCATGCAGAGCCATTACACTTCGACCATTCAACCGATCCTTGAAAACGTGAAGTTGTTAATTAATGCTGTGTACCAGGAACCCAGTAACTTTGTAAATTAGTGATACTTAAAAGCATCTACGATTGTTAATATGCCGGATGGAGTAGTAATGATTACATCGACAACTGTCCCAGCTGAAGTTGTTGCTGCTATCTGCGTATCATTCAGTATAGTACAACTGGTAGCGACTGTTCCTCCAAATCTCATAGATGTTGCTCCTGTAAACCCGCTTCCTGTTGGTGTTCCACTAAGCATCCAAAAAGCACTTAGCGTTAAACATGCTGGCAATGTTCCGGCTATGATTGTATAAGTTACAGCACCTGTTCCACTGGATATTTTAGCTACAGAGTCCGAAAATGCTACACCTTGTATCATAGGACTTAATGTTGTTGGTAATACAATAGGTAACGTGCTATTCTCGTCTTATCCCTTCTCTATATCTCTGTTTTATAACGAGCCTTCACCGCGCAGGCGACTTTCATCGCACACGGTGATCCGTCAGCCATAGATATTCAAAACTTATTTTCCTACTTATTAGGATGAATGACGAGGGTTAAAATTATGTTAAATGTTTATTAGTAAGAAATTATTATTTCTTACTAATAAACATAATACGAGCGTATGCTATGCTCGAGGAATACTAATTTTTAGTAAATGGTTTTTCCCCTAAAAATAACGCTAAATAGAAAAGCGCTACTAAGTTAGCGTTTTTTATTGTTAAGGAAACTATAGATTTTTTTGGCTGTGGATAACTCATACATATTTAGAGACAATTTTACTTAAAAGGAAGGCGGTGATGACCATGAAATTTGATAATCGTGAGGTGATTAAAAGAATCTTAAAGGACCACTTTGCTGGCTTTTGGGAATTCCATGAAGGGGGAGTTTCCAGAAGCCTATCGTAAGGATATTCTTGAAACGATTCAAAAAACGATACGTTGTGGTTCATCGGATTTAGGGCACCGCCGTTATGAATGTTTAGGTTGTGAGGGAAATACAAAACCTATTTTTATTTATTTCTCTTGTAAAAGTAGATTTTGTAATAAATGTAGAAAAAAGTATACAGATGATTGGTCAGATAAACAACAGGAACTGATTTTCAATGTGCCGCATCGTCATATGGTATTTACGATTCCTGAGGAACTTCGCAAGGTCTTTTTTTAGATCGACAAAAGCTAACTGAACTTAGTCAGCTTGTTGCACAAGTCTTTGAATTTTATTTTCAACGTCGAAATTAGCAATTTGAATTAAAGCCAGGAATTATTACGGTCATTCATACATTTGGGAGAGATTTAAAGTTTAATCCACACATTCATGTGCTAGTGATGGAAGGGGCGATGGATAAACATCGTGAATGGCGTCCACTGGACTATATTTCTTATGAATAACTTCGTAAATCTTGGCAGAAAATTGTGATGGATTCGATGAAAAAATGGTTTCCAAACAATTTAGCAGTACAAGCTTTAATCGATGATTTATATAGACGTTACCCAAAGGGGTTCTATGTAAATGCAGAGAAAAAGATGAAGAATGCTAAGGGAGCAGCGAAATATATAGGACGTTATCTAGCACGTCCGGCGATAGCAGAATATCGTATTCAAGGGTATGACAAAGAACATGTGACCTTTTGGTATAAAGATTATCGCACAGAAAAGAAGGTTGTTGTAAAGGCACCGATTTATCGTTTTCTTTATAACCTTATTCAACATATCCCTCCCAAACACTTTCGAATGGTTGGGCGTTTTGGGTTGTATAGTAGGAGAAGTTATAAGAAGGCAAGCCAAGCGATGAATCTGTATGAGTTTGTACATACGAAATAACTATCCCTCTATTTAGAAAAAGTACCGAAGAAAAAATCATATCGTCAACGGATAATAGAGGCGTTTCAGAAGGATACATTTCGGTGTGCGTATTGCCATCGAAAGATGGATTTAGCGGAAGTATGGCATGCAGATCATGGACTCATATATCATTATATACAGGATGCGAAGACCATCCATAAAGCGTATGTACAAGGCGAATACATAAAATATGATTTTTTACCTTTTGAGATGCTTCGGAAGCAATGGCAGACAGTTGTCTTAAAACTAATCAGAAAGAATTTAAATCCTCGAGAGAAAAAGCAAGTACAATCACGACTTCAAGCAGCCTACCAAAACAATGGGAAAGGCTTCTATATACATGCACCTAAACAAAAGGGAAAGGTAAAAGAACAACTAAGATACATTGGGCGTTATATGCGTCGACCTGCCATAGGGTTGAATCGGATCGAAGCATATGACGGTCAAAACGTAACCTTTACTTACAAAGATAAAACCGATGGTCAGCAAAAATCAGAAACGATTTCAGTAGAAGAATTTATATCTAGATTGATTCGTCATATCCCCGATGAACAATTTAAAACGATACGTCATTATGGTATGTATTCACGTAAAATCAAAGGTGTTACTCGGAAACTATTGACCAAATGGTAGGAGAAAGTAAAGAAGTGGATCGTCCGAATAGGGTCTAAACTAAAGAGACGTAATTGGAGAGAGAAATTTCTGGCTGCAAAACAGCCGGATCCTTTGAGATACCCAAAATGTGACAACTGTTTCATCTACAGGGGAGAAGTCTGTCTGGATAATGGTGTGCTGACGATACGGGTAGCTTTATGTGATAATACAAGAAACTACCTAGAAAGGGTGATTCATTATTTCACCAGTCAGCAAACCACGAAAAAAGAAAAACAAAAGCAAATCAGCTATTACCAAAGTACCAGTGATATACGAATGTCTTCTGTGTGATGCCGAAGAGAAAATTCCTTACCAAGTAGTAAGGGACTTTGATCGTATGGATGATGGAGATCCAACTGTACCACCGATGTTTGAATGTGAGCAGTGTGGAGGACAAATGTATCCGAAGATATACAAAGGAATACATGGATTGGTGTATAAAATAACGGACGTAAAATAAACAAAAAAGGACCGGGCACGCTTTTTGCCCGGTTTTTCTTATTTTATTTCGAGATTTTTTTGAGAGTTTTCTATGATAAAGTAATCGGTGGGGAAATAAGCTTTAAAGATTTACCGCTGACGGATCGCCGTATGCGATGAAAGTCGCCCGTACGGTGAAGGCTCATTATAAAACCATAATAATGGTATAAGATGAGAATAGCGTTGTACTAAAATGGAGTGCAAAACAAGTAACGGCAGGTGAGATGCCGACTGGGGGGACGCAGGAACAAAATTTAATAGAAATAAAAACAGGTGCAAGTAAAGATGGAACGATTAAGGTTATCATCAATGATGGCGTGAAGAATTGGGAAGTTCTGTGCCCGGTTAAGAGTGGGGATGATATGTATGCTGTTGTTAATAAACTTATGGTTGCAATTAACGCTGAAGCTGGAGAAGACTATGATGGTGGTAGAAGTGGACAATTTACTTGGATTACGGAACCGTCTCCAGTTGCAGATAAGAACGTGACAATCACGCTACAAGATCCTGACTCCACA
>JAVWKG010000085.1:0-6784 GCA_036638655.1 Lysinibacillus sp.
AAAAGTAATAATTGAAAAATACAAATGGGAGCCTGTAATTGTTGTTTATGTTGGAAGTTAACTACTAAGCATTTGAAAGATTATGTCCAGTAAAGGAGATGGCAAAATGTTAGCAAGAGAAGCAATGGAATTAACGAAGAAATATTCAACATGTCCATGTTGTGGGAATGACAAGGTGGGTGGGGAACCATCGCAAGGCGCATTGATTATTGAGGATGAAGTATTTACACGTAGTTGTAAATGTGGTTGGTCGGTAACTGTAGATAGAAGAATTAAGCATGTAGCAACTTTGACGGAACGTAGAAGCGGAAAATTAGTAGGTGGAGTGTATGAAGTTCTTATTCATGGCCAACACTCGCACAAATATTTACCGTTACTCGAATTGAAAGAGAAATCGGGAGTAAAACGTGTGGATCACAACACCAAAATTGAAGCTTGGCTCAATAGTGTTGAAGGTCGTAAATGGGCATTGGAAGTACCAGCAGCAAGTGTTCATTAAGAAAGATTATGCGGAGTAGAAGGGAGCAAGTGAAATGAATAAAAAATTTAATGCTTGGTTTGAAGCGGAAAAGAGAATGGTTCTTAGCGAAAACTTAATTTTTGAATATGACGGCAGAGAGGACGAGCCATTTACATTTGCGTTCGATGATACTGACACTTTTTACGATGAAAATAACGAAAAGCAAATGAAAGGGACCATGTCTTTCGTTCCGTTGTATTTCACTGGTTTAACAGATCGATATGATAAGGAATTGTACGATGGTGATATTACAACTTTAGAAGTAGAAGGTGAAACGCGTCATTTCAAGGTTGCAATTAAGACCGTAGTCCGTGAGCTGTTGTCGCATCCATCATTTGCAGACGATACAGCAAAAATAGTTATTACTGGTGTTGTATTTGAATGGAATGACTTTGAATTGTTTCCTTGTGTCGATGAAAATGGCGTTCCAGATAACAAGCGAATGAAGAAGGTCGGAAATATTTACGAAAATCCAGAGTTGCTATATGAAGGGAGTAAGTGAAATGGCACGTAATCGAACAGATTCACATGCAAATGATAGAGCTTTAGGTGATGAAAAACGCTCAGATAAACCGATTCGATTCAAGGCAAAGAAAAACATCTATTGGGAAGATTGGGGACATATGAAACGAGTTTTCGTAGCTGGTCGAGTATATGATGGTGTACTTCATTCGGATGGAAAAGTCACAGCATATTGTCCCTATTATGACGTTGACGATTACGTAAGTCACGATGAAATAGAAATCATTTAATAAGCATTTTGTGAAAAGAAAGGAGTAAGTTATGCATATTTGCACAGAATGTAACGAAACTTTTGAATACGAAATATCTAATGCAATGAACAATTTTGATTTTTGTAGTAGGGAGTGCGAGTTTCATTGGGAATGTGAAAACGAAGAGTAGTTACTCTTAGAAAATTAAGTAAAAGCGGTGAATTAATATGAGCTACGAGTGGCGATTCTGCTCCATTTGCAATGAACGTATCTTCATTAATGAAGTGGAAGGGATCACAATTAAAACGATAGATAGTCAATTATATTGCATTGATTGCGCAGAAGATATTGAAAAAGAAAATAATTAATGAGAGTAGGTGACCCCTTGGAAAATAAAATGGATTTAATACCATTGCTCAATCACATTGATCCAGGAAGTTTAGGTTATCAGGAATGGCTTAATGTCGGTATGGGCCTTAAACACGAGGGCTATACCGCTAGCGATTGGGATGCTTGGAGCACTCGGGACAGTTTACGTTATCGTCCAGGGGAATGTTTTAAGAAATGGACCAGTTTTGAAGGTAGCGGCATCACTGGTGCAACGATTACACAAATGGCCAAAGATAATGGTTGGCAACCCAAATCATCAAATGAGGATGCTCACGAACTTGATTGGGAAGATGAAATCAGTTATGAAGATTATAAAATCATCGATCGCAATTGGATAGAAGGTAAAGAAATTCTCGAGCCTGTTGTCTGGAATCCAGTAGGTGAAATTACACGTTATTTAGAAACGCTTTTCCAGTCTACTGATAATGTGGGCTATGTGACTGAAACGTATGCAATAACGGACGATTCAACTGGCGAAATTATTCATAAGCCGACCAAAGGTGCATCTGACAGAACAGCCGGCCAACTTATCGAACTATTAAATCAGTGCGAGGGAGATATCGGTTCCGTTCTTGGGGATTATAAAGAAGAAGCTGGCGCGTGGATTCGTTTCAATCCGTTGGATGGCCAAGGTGTTAAAAATGATAATGTCACAGAATATCGTTATGCCTTGGTCGAATCTGACAATATGGAAATAGAAAAGCAGAATGCTATTATGCGAGAGCTGGAATTGCCAATAGCTGTGCTTGTTCACAGTGGGAAACGTAGTATTCATGCAATTGTTAGAGTTGATGCAGCTAATTATGACGAATATCGAAAGCGTGTCGATTATCTCTATAACGTCTGTAAAAAGAATGGACTAAATATTGATAATCAGAACCGTAATCCTTCTCGATTAAGCCGGTTGCCTGGGATCGTTCGCAATGGCAAAAAGCAGTTCATCATTGATACGAATATCGGTAAATTGGATTGGGATGAATGGCACGAATGGATTGAGGATTTAAATGATGATTTACCGGATCCAGAAAGCCTAACTGACTTTTGGGATGATATGCCGCAACTTGCTCCATCTTTAATAGAAGGAATTTTACGTCAAGGGCATAAAATGTTGATGGCTGGACCGTCAAAAGCAGGTAAATCATTTGCCCTAATTGAGTTATCTATTGCCATAGCAGAAGGCAAGAAGTGGTTAGGTTGGCAATGCACCCGAGGGAAAGTATTGTATGTAAACTTAGAGCTTGATAGAGCCAGCGCCTTGCATCGTTTCAAGGATGTTTACAATGCTCTCGGTTGGGCGCCTGACCATCTGTCTAACGTTGATGTTTGGAACTTACGTGGGAAATCGGTACCAATGGACAAGCTCGCACCAAAACTCATTCGTCGCGCACAAAAAAAGCAGTACATTGCTGTTATCATTGACCCGATTTACAAGGTACTTACAGGAGATGAAAACAGTGCTGACCAAATGGCACACTTTACGAATCAGTTCGACAAAATAGCCACTGAATTGGGATGCAGCGTTATTTATTGTCATCACCACAGTAAAGGTGGTCAAGGTAATAAAAAATCGATGGACCGTGCTTCAGGTTCTGGTGTATTTGCTCGGGATCCAGATGCGTTAATTGACTTAGTAGAGCTAGACATTAGTGACGATTTAATAAAACAGCAAGAAGAAAAGGTAACATGTGATATTTACGCAAATGCGATTAAGCATAGCAATTTCAACTATTACGATCAACATGTTGGACCGGATGATGAGCAAAGCATATCACAAATGTATACCCATGCTAAAAAAGCATTATCGCCTGATGTTGCTGCACAAGCAGAATTAGAAATTGCAAATGCCGTTAAAATAATTGCGATGCGTTCAGCATGGCGAGTAGAAGGTACACTGCGGGAATATCCAAAGTTTGAAGCAGTTAATATGTGGTTCCAGTATCCCGTACACAGAGTGGATGAAACAGGAATCCTTAAAGATATTAAACTGGACGATGGGAATTCACCGCCATGGAAAAAGAACTTTGATAAGAAAAAGAGTCCTGCTGATGCAAAAAAGGAACGCGCAGAAGCACTTGAATTGGCATTTGAAGCATGTGGAATTGAAGAGAAAATTACAGTAAATGCCCTAGCTGAATTCATGGGCATATCGGATAAAACTGTAAGAAACAGGATAAAAGAGCATGGTGGATTTTGGGTTACAGACGGTGATGTAGGCAGAAAGTGACGAGGGAAATTCTCGACTTTTTCCCTTTCCCTCAACAGGGAAATTCTCGAAGGGAAACTGTTTCCCTCGGAAGGGAAAACTCGATACTTTCCCTGTTTTCCCTATGAGGGAAATTCTCGATAATCTTCGAGTTTTTCCGAGGGAAGGGAAACTCTATATATATAAATATATAAAAAGGTGTTTCCCTTCCGTAGGTCGTAAAGAAAAAAAGTGGTGGGCTTACGCTCTGCCCGCCACACCATTTTTCTCTTCCTACGACAATGCAAAATTTTAAAATTAAAAAGGGAGGATGGGATACGATGGCTTACAAAAAGAAAAGCAAAAATTTAGAGGTAGCTAGAAAACTACCACCGTCTTATCACACTTTACCAGGCGAAAGCTTTGATATAAAAAATAGCGAGGTTATGAACTGGCTGATTGCACAACCTGAGATTTTAAATTACATCTGGAACAACGTTAAAAATTCAGATGACGTTGAGTACGATCCTACAACAGGGATTTGGTCGGGAGTTGATTACGATGGTTGAATTCTTTATGTCAATGAAAAAGCCACCGACTACGACGCATCAGCAGAAGCAGGTTCGTGTTTTAGACGGTAAGCCGATATTTTATGAGCCGGATGATTTAAGAGCCGCACGTGCCCTCCTGACGGCTCATTTGGGTAAGCATGTACCAGCAAAAAAATACACCAATCCGATTCGCGTTTTCGTGAAGTGGTGCTTTCCTGTAACGGCTAAATATGCAAACGGGCAATACAAGCACACGAAGCCGGATATCGACAACAGTCAAAAGTTATTGTTTGATTGCATGACGGATTTAGGTTTCTGGAAGGATGATAGTTTGGTGGTCTGTTTAATCGCTGAAAAGTTTTGGGCAGACATGCCGGGAATTTACATCAAGATCGAAGAGGTGTAGATATGGACTATAAAGCCTTTTATGCAGAAGTAGCGGATTGGGTATTGCAAGTAAATCATATGGCGGTGCAGCACAGTATGGAGAGTCGTGAATTTTGGGATTGGGTTTCAAAATCTATGGGTGAGATTTCCAAGAAGTACGGCAATAATAAATTAGTGGTCAGACAAATGAGCATGTTATTTCTCTGGCTAGAAGATGTATACGCATCGATGAAAAAATAACTGAACGAGGTGGTATAAGTGAAGCAATCAAAGCTTATTGAAGAGGTAACACAAATTGCGACGTTGAAAGCCATTGAAGCGTTTAATGCACAAAAAGATATGATGGTCCAAACGGAAAAGGATAAGCGCCTGCACAATACAAAATTGCTTTTGAAACATTATCTAACATTCCAAAAGTACGTTGAAGAGGTTTCTGATCAATCTGAAGATGAAACGCCAATCGAAAAGTTAATTTTAAACGAACGGGATATCGTTACATCTGTCCGTAAAACGACAGAGCGCACAATTGAAATGGTTGGCCATATCGATAACGCTATGAAAACATTGTGGTATATTTGCGAGCAAGACGGCAGCAAGCACTACGACATTTTGGATAAACGTTTTGTAAAAGGATTGAAAATTGCAGTGATTGCAGATGAATATTGCGTTAATAACAGAACAATTTATAAGCTCATCGATTCAGCAGCAGAGCGACTTTCAATACTTTTATTCGGGGTTTACGGTCTGAAAATTGAGTAAGGGCAATCGAGGGACATTCACAAGGGCAATATGACCGTGGTAATATGCTAGTATCGACAAATTATGAGAACACCGACTACCCCTTAGGTCGGTGTTCTTCTCTGTTTACACAGACAATTACAGTGTGATACAATAAGAACAAATGTTTGTAGGTATTTTTAATTTGATTCTTTTGGATTATCGCGTATAATTTGTATAAAATTGTCGATATTTTAGGGGGAATAAAAATGCCAAAAAAGTATGTAAGATTCAATTATTTTTCAATTAATCTGGTACCAGAAAATGTTCCAGCAGGTATGGCGAATAGAAATATGGGTTCAGCTTGGGATATGAAGGAGTTATTAGACTTCTTGTCTGTTAAAGGAAATCAATTAAACAGCGTGATAGATGTGGGCGAATATGTAGCGGAATTTGAAAGGGATACACTAATTTATGACTCAAGTGACATTTATTCTTTTCAACTAGGTAAAATGCGTGCAACAGGTATACCTTCGTTAAAAAAAATAGGGCAACCGAAAGAGGATATTCGATTAAAAGACGATGAATTTATCGGTGAATTTGTAACAATAATCTTTGATCCTACCTTCTGTACTGTTGCAGTTCAATCAAATAGATATAGTTTGAATGTAAAGCAGGTAGAATTATATCTTACAGAATTAAGAAGTCGATACAATAATCTAGTAGGAAGAGTAGATGGAATTCCGTTTAAAATAGAGTTACATCCAATTTTAGACATAGCCAGGGCGCAAAACATTGGAAGCGCCGATATTTTTAGAAAATTAACGATAAAAGGCACTGATGCTATGGCCGATGCGCTAGCTAGACAAGGTGTTTTAGGAGAGATTTCAGAGGTTATTGGTAGAGCGAGAGGTATTAAATTTGAACTTTCTATTTCATTAGGACAGGCACCTAAAAGCGAGAGTTTAGATAATGAAATTGTTCAAGAAGTTATTCAAGGATTCCATCAAATGAATGAACAAGATAGACCTAAAGTTGAAATTGTAGCCCGAGAAGAAGAAGCGGCTGCTTTAGAAGTGATAAATTTAGCTGCTCCTACATTGTCCAATATTATTACTTTAGATGTAATCGAAAGAAGAGGTATTGGGCACGAATATATTCATCAGATGTTTAAGGAAAGCTATCCACGTCAGAGAGGTAGAATAGCGCAAATAAATGTACCTTTAGAAGCATAAACTGAATTATTAAAGGAGGCGGGCAATTTGGGGAAAATAAGTAAAGCATTTTGGGCATATTGGGAAAATAAAACTTTTTTAATGAATGT
>JAVWKG010000085.1:6794-12282 GCA_036638655.1 Lysinibacillus sp.
GTCTTAATATCTATTTTGCCTATCTCCTTATACTATTTCGGTTTTATGACTAACATACGTGAAAATACGGGAAGTATAATCACCTTTGCAGTTGGTGTTTTAACAGTTGATGGTGTATTTTTAACTTTACTTATCACTTTAAAATCCAGTCCAGTTATGGAAAGATTAAAAACTCATTTTTCAAGTTTACACGATTATTTATATACTGAACTAAGGAATCAAATTTTATATTGTTTATATTTCCTAATTATAAATATTGCTATAGCTGTAACCGGTCCAATGGCTAATAAATACGTAATTGGCGTAGGGATTATATTATGGTCATATTTATTGGTACATATTACTTTAGGGTTTATATTCAGCCTTAGAGTGATAATGAATTTATCCACAAGCACCGTGGACACTAAAAAGAAAATGAAGTAATAATGTCACATCTAAACAGGTGTGGCTTTTTCTTTTGACTAAAATAAGCAATTAGCATAATGAGGTGATGCCATTGAATGCAGAGAAAAATAAAGGCGGTCGTCAAGGAAAGTACGTTGAATGGTTAACTCCAGAGGGACTTCTTAAGATTGAGGGCTGGGCACGCGACGGATTGACCAATGAACAGATCGCACAAAATATAGGGATTACGAGGAAGACGTTGCAAGAGTGGATCAAGCGCTTTAGTGACATACGTGACACCTTAAAAAAGGGAAAGGAAGTCGTTGACCGTCAAGTTGAAAACGCTTTGCTCAAACGTGCGCTAGGTTATCGATATGATGAGTTTACAAGAGAGTTAGTAGAGGATTTAGAAAACGGTGGAATGACATTAGGAATTACAAAAGTTGTCACGAAAGAAGTTGCCCCTGACACAACAGCTCAAATATTCTGGTTAAAAAATCGAAAGCCGCAAGAATGGCGCGACAAGCAGGATATTCAGCATAGTGGCAATATGGAGATTAATAACCCAATGAAAGACCTCACTGCTGAGGAACTAAGGAAGCTGATTAACAAATGACGGATGAGCAATTAAAACAATTAAAAGTACAAGCCCAGCTAGAACTTGCCAGACGTGAGTTCTTTTATTTTTGCCATTTAACCGCGCCTAAATTTTATAAGGAAAACCGCCAGTACCTAATAAATATGTGTAACGAAATGCAGGACTTCTACCAATCTGATGACGAGGTTGCAATTATCAACGTACCCCCGCGTCACGGGAAATCTCGTACAGCTTCTATGTTTGCAGAATGGGTATTCGGTCAAAACGTAGAAGAGAAGATCATGACAGGTTCGTATAATGAGACACTTTCAACGACATTTTCTAAAGCTGTCCGTAATGGTATTTCAGAGGAAAAGGCTGATGAAGACCAGATCGTGTACAGCGATATATTCCCAGATACACGAATCAAGCAAGGTGATGCTGCTATGAATCTGTGGAGCTTAGAGGGTGGATATAACAACTACCTAGCCACTTCTCCGACAGGTACAGCGACAGGATTCGGTGCTTCATTATTAATCATCGATGACCTGATAAAAAACTCACTCGAAGCTTTTAACGAGATGGTACTAGATAAGCACTGGGATTGGTTCACGAATACGATGCTTTCTCGCCTTGAAGAAGGTGGGAAAATCATCATTATCATGACGCGCTGGGCATCGAAGGATTTAGCCGGCAGAGCATTGGAGCATTTCAAAGAAGAAGGTAAGCGCGTCCGGCATATTAATCTAAAAGCCTTGCAAGATGACGGCACAATACTTTGTGATGAAGTGTTAAGTCGTCGATCATACGAAAGTAAAATCCGTGCGATGGGACCTGAAATTGCGGCAGCTAACTACCAGCAGGAGCCAATTGATGCGAAAGGTAAATTGTACGAAACGCTTAAAGTATATGAAGGCGAGCTCCCGCAGTTTAAAGAGATTCGTAACTATACAGATACAGCTGACGAGGGTAGCGATTACTTGTGCAGCATTAACTACGGCGTGACGTTTAACAAAGAGGCCTATATCCTTGATGTACTTTATACAAAGGACGGAATGGCAGTGACGGAACCTAAGACGGCTGAAATGTTATTCGAAGGCAATGTACGTGTTGCTGACATCGAATCAAATAACGGCGGGTTAGGCTTTTCTCGTTCAGTTGAAAGGCATCTGAAAGAAACGCATAAGACTAACCGAGTGAAGATGGTACCATTCCACCAATCGAAAAATAAACAGGCTCGTATTCTTTCGAATGCAACCTGGGTAATGGATCATATCTATTTCCCAGGCGACTGGCGAAATCGTTGGCCAGATTTTTTTAAATCAATGAATGAGTACCAAAAAGAAGGCAAGAACAAACATGATGATGCGCAGGATGCAATTACAGGGGTTGCTGAAGCTATTATCAGTGCGAAGAAAGTAACTGTGGGAAGCAAATCAAAATTAGGATTGAGGTGATAATATGGCGATTATTCGGGACAGGGATTTAATAGAGAACGGTATTCCGGTGGAACTTATTGCAAGCTGCATCAAGGAGCACCAGGAAGGCATTATCCGCTTGAATAAACTGGACGAATACTATCAAGGCAAGCATGCTATTTTAGAACGTCCATCCGATGAGGATAAGGGACTGCCGAATAATAAATTAGTGGCAAACCATGCCAAGTACATTACAGACATTGCTACTGGCTACGTATTTGGAAAGCCTATCAAATACGAAGGTGAGCAAATTGATGCTATTACAGAAGCTTATAAAGCTATCGATATTGTTTCGCATGATTCGGAGCTAGCGAAGGATTTATCAGTATTCGGACAAGGTTTGGAACTCTACTTTATGTCGAGTGATGAGGAGCCGATTCCGAAAGTATCCGTCATTGATCCACGGCAGATTTTCCTTGTGGTCGACGATACCGTCGAATATAAATCAATGTTCGGCGTCCACTATTACGAAAAGCGCGATATTGACAATGAAGTGATTGGCTTCAAAGTCTTTGTCTATTCAGATACAAATGTAATGGAATATTTTATTGAAAAGGTAGATTCAAAAGACTTTGCTGAAATCGAAACGAATCCACATTATTGGGGAGCTGTTCCAATTATAGAGTTTCTTAATAACGAGGAAGAACAAGGCGACTTTGAACAGCAGATTAGTTTGATTGATGCTTATAATCTGCTCCAATCGGATCGCGTGAATGACAAGGAGCAGCTTGTTGATGCGCTTTTGAAAGTTGTAGGGGTATCTTTTGGCGATGATGAGGAAGAACAATCTGCAACAGCAAGGATGTTAAAAAAGCATAAGATTCTTGAATTACCAATAGGAGCTGATGCGGATTGGCTTATAAAACAACTCAATGAGGCTCAGGTAGAAATTTTAAAAGATGCTATCAAAACGGACATTCATGAGTTTAGTTTGGTTCCTAACTTAACAGATGAGAACTTTGCTTCTAATTCATCGGGTGTAGCTATGAAGTATAAGCTATTTGGCTTAGAGCAATTAGCTGTTATCAAGGAGCGCTACTTTGTTCAAGGTTTGCGTAAACGCCTAAAATTATTCGCCAATATACTGACCGTGAAAGCGAAAGCGGTTGAAGTAGCTGGCGTTCTTATTACGATGATTCGAAATCTACCTGAAAATGAAGCTACGTTGCAAGAACTGTCGCAACTTGGGATTGAAGTTAGTAACGAAACACTTCTCGCTCAATTACCATTTGACATTGATGTGAAAGATGAAATGACACGCGTTGAATTGCAAAGGGAAGTTCGAACTAAGCAACAACAGTCGGCTTTTGGTTTTCCGATAGAGCCGCCAAAGGACGTTGACGACGATGAAGACGAGGAGTAACGGCTACTGGGATAAGCGATCAATGGAACGCATGGCTGAGTACCACCGTTCTGCTGATGCTACGGTACAAACGGTGAATAAAGCTTACGATAAGGCACAGAAGGACATTGCCGCCGAAATCGATAAGATATTCGAAACGTTCAGCGCAAATGGTCAACTTACACCAGAGCAGGCGAAGAAAATTCTTAATCAACGTATTCCGAATCCTTTATTGAAGGTTGCTAAAAAAGTCTATCCAAATGTGAAGGATAAGCGCATAAAACGTTGGCTCCTTACTCGAATGAATGCACCGGCATATCGTGCTCGTATTACTCGATTAGAAGCTTTGAAAGAAAATGCTTATTTACAGTCCAAAATTATTGCGGACGCAGAAATACAGGCAAGCACAGCAGGTTATATGAAAACCATAAGAGATGCCTACTACCGAACAATGTATGATGTTCATCGGGGCTTAGGAGTAGGCTTTGAATTTGCAAATATGCCATCCAGTACTGTTGAATCAATCCTTAAAAATCCATGGAGTGGCAAACATTTCAGTCAACGCGTTTGGGACAATACAGATACCCTTGCTATTCAAATATCAGAAGTGATTACAGCAGGTTTCATGTCTGGTACCAGTACTCGTAAAATGATATTGGATTTAGCCGAGCGAATGGGAGTCAGTAAGTTTGCTGCTAGTCGTCTAATCCGAACTGAAACAACATATATGGCAAATGCCGCTGAAATGGAGAGTTACAAAGAGGCAGAAGTGGAGGAATATATGTTTCTTGCTACATTAGACTTGCGTACCTCGCCGCAATGCCAAGAACAGGATAAGAAAATATACAAAGTAAAACATGCAAAGCCAGGAGTCAACATGCCGCCAATGCATGTTTTTTGTCGTTCTACAACTCGTGCCTATTTTGGGGCACAGACACTTAAAAATATACAGCGTAGAGCGCGTAATCCTATTACAGGTAAAAACGAGTTGGTTCCAGCAAGTATGAGTTATAAAGAATGGGAAGAGAGGTATGTTGCATGATTGATTTTAATGAAATGAAAGCTGAAAAAGAAGGTCGGACTACACCGAAATCCTTACTTACAAACGCTTTGAATCGTTCGGATGAATTTAAAAACGTTTTGATTGTCACTATCGATAATGATGACGAAATTCAAGTTGGTACTTCCGAAAGTGACAGTATTCTTAAATTGCTAGGAATGAACGAGGTAGCTCGAAATGAATTGCTAGGTAAATTATTTGAGGAAAATGAGTCGTAGCGATACGGCTTTTTATTATGTCCAAAACGTGCTGCGACATAAAAGGTGCATGGATAAAGCCGACGGGCGTAAAACGGTGGAGGTAACTATGAAATTTATTCAAATGTTTATTTTGTACATTAAAATTTTGCTCTCGAAGCCTAAACAGACAGTAAAAGAGAATTTAAACCTTTGTTACCACTTAATCTTAAATTCTTCTCGGATCCAGCCGACCCGCCTGCGGACCCAACACCGCCAGCCGACCCGCCAAATGACCCTCCAGAGAAGATTGAGTTTACTGCCGAACAGCAAGCCGAATTAGATCGTATTCTCGGTGAACGATTAGGTAAGGCTCAAGCGAAATGGGAAAAGGATTACCAATTAAAACTAGATGCTGCCAAAACGGAAGCTGAAAAATTAGCCAAAATGAATGCTGACCAAAAGGCAGAA
>JAVWKG010000086.1:0-12263 GCA_036638655.1 Lysinibacillus sp.
ATGGAGGCAAAAAAAGGTGAAGCAATCCGCATCATTTGTCCGGGGAAAGTATTCCGTCGTGACAACGATGACGCAACACACTCTCACCAATTCATGCAAATTGAAGGCCTTGTCATCGGCGAAAATATTCGCATGAGTGATTTGAATGGTACATTAGATCTTTTCGCGAAAAAAATGTTCGGTGAAGAACGTGAAATTCGTTTACGTCCAAGCTTCTTCCCATTCACAGAGCCTTCTGTTGAAATGGACATCTCTTGCTTCAAGTGTGGTGGTTCAGGCTGTAATATTTGTAAGGGTACAGGCTGGATTGAAATTTTAGGTGCGGGTATGGTACATCCAAACGTACTTGAAATGTCAGGCTACGATCCGAAAAAAGTTTCTGGTTTTGCGTTCGGTATGGGTGCAGAGCGTATTGCGATGTTAAAATACGGCGTGGATGATATTCGTCATTTCTATACAAATGACATGCGTTTCTTATCACAATTCGAGCGTACGGAAGGCTAAGGGGGAGAAAATTACATGTTAGTTTCATTAGAATGGTTAAAAGATTATGTGAATACGCAGGACTTAACACCTGAAGAGATAGCTGAAAAAATTACGCGCTCTGGGATTGAAGTAGATGCAGTAATCGACCGTGCAAATGGTATGGAAAAAATCGTTGTCGGTCATGTCGTATCGAAAGAAAAACACCCTGAAGCGGATAAGTTAAATATTTGCCAAGTAGATGTTGGGGAAGCTGAGCCACAGCAAATTATATGTGGTGCACCAAATGTAGATGCTGGTCAAAAAGTAATCGTTGCTCGTCCAGGTGCACATTTACCAGGCGGCATCAAAATTAAAAAAGCAAAACTACGTGGCCATGAGTCAAACGGTATGATTTGTTCATTACAAGAGTTAGGTATTGAAGGCAAGCTTGTACCAAAAGCTTATGCTGAAGGCATTTATGTATTACCTGCTGATGCAGAGCCGGGTGCTGATGCACTAGCATTATTAGGCTTGCGTGATATCGTGTTAGAACTTGACTTAACAGCAAATCGTTCGGATGCCATGTCTATGCTTGGTGTAGCTTACGAAGTTGGCGCAATTCTTTCTGAGGAAGTAAAGTACCCAGAAATTTCATATAAAACATCTTCTGAAAAAGCAGAAGACTTCTTGAAACTGCGCGTGGAAGATTTACAAGCAAATCCGATGTATGTAGCAAAAGTTGTGAAAAACGTGAAAATTGCTGAATCGCCAATGTGGTTACAGCACCGTTTAATGGCAGCTGGCGTACGTCCACATAATAACGTAGTGGATATTACAAACTACATTTTAATGGAGTACGGTCAACCGCTTCACGCTTTCGATTATGATAGCTTAGAAACAGGCGAAATCGTTGTACGTAAAGCTTTAGCAGGTGAAACAATTACGACGTTAGATGATCAAGAGCGCACATTAAAGGCAACTGATTTAGTGATTACAAATGGTGTGAAGCCAGTAGCTATCGCAGGTGTGATGGGTGGAGCGAATTCGGAAGTAACAGAAACAACAACGACAGTAGTCATTGAATCTGCTTATTTCAATAGTGCAACAGTACGTCAAACTTCTCGTGAGCTAGGTTTACGTTCAGATGCATCTGCTCGTTTTGAAAAAGGTGTTGATCCAAATCGTATAGTTCCAGCAGCAGAACGTGCAGCGGCTTTACTTGCTGAACTTGCTGGTGGTGAAGTGCTAGAAGGTACTTGTCTAGTAGACGAATTAGATAAAACACCGGCTCGCGTCGTAGTGTCACCTGACTTCGTAAATGGACGTTTAGGCATGAAAATTTCTTTAGAAGAAATGGTTGCTATTTTAGAGCGTTTAAAATTCGGTGTGGAAGCGGCAAATGGTGTATTAATCATTGATGCGCCAACACGTCGTGGGGATATTAAAATTGAAGAAGATATCGTGGAAGAAATCGCACGTCTTTATGGCTACGATGAAATTCCAAAAACTTTACCTGAGGGCGCTCAAGGTGGTCGCCTAACACCTTATCAGGCAAAACGTCGCGTTGTGCGTAACTTTATGGAAGGTGCAGGACTTTATCAAGCGGTAACGTACTCACTTACTTCAGATGCGTTATCTCAACGTTTTGCTTTAAAAGCAGAGCCTGTAACGCGCTTACTTAAGCCAATGAGTGAAGCCCATAGCACACTTCGTCAAAGCTTAATTCCACATTTAATCGAAGCAGCAGCGTATAATGTTGCACGAAAAGTGGATAGCGTCGCTTTATATGAAGTAGGTTCAGTATTTTTAGGGCAATCTGCAGAAGGTCAACCATTTGAAGAAGAGCATATTGCAGCTGTTCTTACAGGTAAGTGGGTAGATCATGCTTGGCAAGGCGAGAAGAAAGAAGTAGATTTCTTCGTCTTAAAAGGTGTAATTGAGGGCGTAGTTGACAAGCTTGGTATCGCTGAACGTCTTTCATTCGCGAAAGCGGAAGTAGCAGGATTACACCCAGGCCGTACTGCGAGCATTTTATTAGATGGCGAGCAAGTTGGACTTATCGGTGGTTTACACCCAGCAGAGCAAAAAGCTTGGGGCGTAAAAGACACATATGTAATGGAAATAAATCTTGTTGCGTTACTGGCAGCATCTTCAGTAGAAGCACCGCTTGGCTATACTGCGATACCTCGCTTCCCAGCTATGTCACGTGATATCGCACTTGTTTTAAACCGCGAAACAGCAGCAGGTGAAGTTGTTTCAGTAATTCGTGCCGCTGGTGTGAAATTATTAAAAGAAGTGAATGTATTCGACGTTTATGAAGGTGAAAAAATGGAGGCAGGCAAAAAATCTGTTGCCTTCTCATTAACATACTTCGACGCTGAACGTACATTAACTGATGAAGAAGTTGTAGCAGCTCACAATAAAGTATTAAAAGCCATCGCAACAATCGAAGGTGCGGAAGTACGATAATTATATTTTTGATAAAAAGGTTGCCCTGAACTACACAGAGCAACCTTTTTTCGCAAAAAAGTGCTATAATTATACAGTTACATAGCAACGATGAAGGAGCACCATAGAAGTATGAATAGTAGCCAATATGCGATGACAGATTTCGCCGCACAAGTAGGGGTGAGCAAAGCCTCTATTAATAATTACGTCACAATATTAGATGATTGTGGATATGTAGTGGCACGGGACCATCGTAATTATCGTCAATTTACAGACCGAGATGTCGCTATTTTTAAGGCGTTAATAACAGTAAGTAAAGAGCGTGGTTTAAAATTGAAGGATGCCGCACAGCTTGTAGTTGCACCAGGTTTTAAACTAGAAAGTATAACGCAACAGCCGGCAACTGGAGTAGCAAAGTATGATGACTTATGCCAGTCAATGGAGCTACTTGCCGGGCATGTGTACGGTATTGAGCAGCAAAACGAGCAATTGTTGACATTGATTCAAGCACAACGTCAGCAAAATGAGCTATTAATGGATCAAAATGATACTTTAAAACAAGAGTTGGGCTCGATGATGCAACATTTGCTTGAAAAGGCGAATGAACCAAGTGCTATACATCAGCAACAGCTTGATCGTGTCGAAATGCAAAACAACGCGATTATGAACACCATCAACCGTCTGCAGGTTGAGCAACGTGAACAAAGCATCGAAGAAAAGCCTCCTGAAAAAGGTATCTTTGCGCGGATGTTAGGCAAGTAAAACTGAGTTTAATAGCAAACGAATAGCAGTTGGGGAAAATGAAATAGTTTTCTTCGACTGCTTTATTTTATGGATAGCTTAATTATCCACAGGGAATATCGAAAAATGATATGTTTGCATGAAATAAGGGATCAAGTTTTTTCTTTAAAGGTAAGTATTTTCAGCGTTCCAATCCCCTGTTATAGTCGATGTAAAAAGAGACGAGGGATTTGAATGGTGATGAAATCTTTTGAAAGCTCCCCAGTAACAATTGGATTACGAGCATTGATAAATCGGCTCGATTGTGAACACCCATTGTACTCAAAACTAGTCCTTGAGTTACAACAGGCTGAGGCTGGTGATTATGGAGAAGAGTACATTGTGAAGCAATTGCAGAAAATGGCATGGACGATGGATATTAAAATATTTCATAATGTCACAATTCAAAAGCCATTTCCGATTCAGCTAGATGTGGTTGTCGTAACACCAGTGGATGTATTGATTATTGAAAGTAAAATATTCGTGGAAGTGTTCAATTGAAAGGTAGACCAAGACAAATGATTCGTGTGCTTGATACGGGTGAAAAAAGTATATTTAATCATCCTGAAATTCAGTTAGAAGAGTACGTATTTGGATTACAGCAATTTTTCGAATTGCACAACGTGTCGGCTAAGGTGAATGGAGTGGTAATTTTTCCGTTTAACAACGCGAATGTCAATTATGAGGACGGCAAGTTTCCGATTTTGATGATGAGAGAGTTGTCGACCTTTCTACGTCAACACATTTCGATGAGCAAGGATCAACCCCTCTTTCATTCTGAAGAAATTGTTCATCTGTTATTACGGCATCATCAGCCGTTTACCCGATTTTCCCTATGTAACTATTATAAATTGGATCTAAATGTAATTAATACAGGCGTTTTTTGTCCGAAATGCCATCGCCTAAGTATGCAGCGAGTTAAATATAGTTGGTTTTGTCCGGCATGCCAACACTACTCCAATACCGCCCATATTCAAGCGTTGAATGACTATCGTATGCTAATTTGTCATCAGATAAGTAATAGGGAAGCCCAACGCTTTCTTCATACCCCTGATCGGCATGTGATTAAGCGAATTTTGCAAAGGAGTGCTAATCAAATAAAAGGTAAAACGAATAAATCAGTCTTTTATTTGTCAGGAGATTAAATGAATTAATTAGAGTTTTCTGAGGGGACGGGTGCCTCGGTGTGAGGTCGCTCGAGAATGTGAGTAAGTCGCTCCAGTTTGGTGTGAGGTCGCTCGAGATTGCAAGAAAGTCGCTCCAAATTGGTGTAACATCGCTTGAAAACACAAGAAAGCTACCCCAATTGGAAAGGAGGTCGCAAATCGCGACCTCCTTTTAATCATTTCAACAACTTTCGAGCCTTTTCAGTATTGGCAAAATGCCATTTTGTCAGGCTGCGCAGCTTTTCTTCGCCTTGTTGCTTCCAAATACGGGCTGCTAATACATCGACTTTTCCTGAAGCACCCTTCAAAATTTCCACGCCGGCTACTTCGCTCAAATGATCCATCTCCTTTAAAAATGAAGCACGTGCTAAAATCGATGCGGTTGCAACGGAAACATGCAGTTGCTCTGCTTTCGTTGATAACAGTACATTTTCACGAACGATTTCTTTTTCGTTTTTCAAATAATTATAGTAGACGCCACGCTCAGCAAATTGATCGATTAAAATATGATCTGGCTTCTCAGGGGCCATTTTTTCCAAAGTATGCAAAAGAGCTTTGTTGTGCATCATGGCTTTTATTTTTCCTTGTGAATAGCCACGGCCTTGGATGACATTGTATTTTTCATTGCGCAATACAAGCACGCTATGCACGCAGGCTGCACGTAAATCCGGTGCAATCTGACGCATATAATCATCTGTTAACATTTTGGAATCTTTGACACCTAGCTCTTCCAGTAAAGCGATTTTGCTCGCTGGCACATAAACGGCAGCAACTGTAATGGGTCCAAAATAGTCGCCTGTGCCTGTTTCGTCAGAGCCAAGGACGGACATTGTGGCAAAACCTTCTGGTAAAGTATCGCCTTTCGCGCCAATTTTAGCAGCGAGGCTTGAGGATTTAGCGGGTGTAGCTGATTTCTTGCTCGTACTAGATGGTTGGACAGTACCCCAGCGTGCTGCTTCGCGTTCAGCGCCCCCGCCTTGGAACATTAGTTTGCCAGATTTATAAAGTGTAATGGCGGTATCGGGTAGTTTAGCAGCGAATATGACCCCCGGTGCATTACGATCTACGTAGTAGTCAGCATAGCAAGCTGTCACTTTCTTTTGCTGTGAATCTGAGATTATAAGTACAATATTTGACATTTATTGCTTCCTTTCTGTGCCTAGTTGTTCACAACTGAATATCTTTCATGTTATGATAAGAATTAGATTTTTACAAAATAATTTTGTGCGTGATAGTAAGATATGCGCTCACTTCAAAATACGTATCGTGGGTGAATCTGACTTAAAAGAGGGTGCGGCTATGGAAAATCATGAAAAGAATAGAATTTCAGTTGAGATATATGGGCATACATATAAAATGGTAGGTACAGAATCTACAGGTCATATGAGATTAGTTGCGTCAATAGTAGATGATCGCATGCGTGAGATTAAAGTTCAAAATCCATCACTTGATAGCGCGAAGTTGGCTGTCCTTACTGCAGTTAATTCGGTCCACGATTATTTGAAATTAAAAGAACAAATTGAATTACTTGAAGAAGAATTGAAAAAATTAAAGGGTTGAAGTGAATGCTAGATTTAATCATATTAATTGTACTACTCGCTGGGTTAATTGTTGGTGGAAAACGAGGACTAATCGTTCAAGTCATGCATTTAACCAGCTTTATAATTGCGCTTATTGTGGCTTATATTTATTATAAACCACTTGCGGAAAAATTTGTGTTTTGGATACCGTATCCAGGTGTGACCGATTCAGGCAGTTTATCTATTGTCATTGATAACTTGGATCTGGACAGCACATTTTATCAAGTCATTGCATTTGCATTTATATTCTTTGCGGTGAAAGTTGCCCTGCAAATATTGGCATCGGTTTTCGACTTTATTAAGTATTTACCGGTATTGGCATCTGTGAATCGGTTGTTAGGTGCGGCACTTGGTGTAATTGAATATTACTTATTAATGTTCATTGCACTATACGTTTTGGCGTTGCTACCAATCGAACCAATTGAAAGCCTTATGAAAAGCTCGATCTTATCAAGCTTGATATTGGAACATACACCAATCATTACGAGCATGTTCCAAAAATGGTGGTATATTTATATGTAATAGCTGGACTTTACACTTCTCTCTAAGCTGAGGGAAGTGTTTTTACGATAGGAGGATTTTATTATGAATAAAAAAACAATCATTCGCACACTCGAAAAAATTGCGTTATATATGGAGTTACAAGGAGAAAATCCATTTAAAGTTTCTGCTTTCCGAAAAGCTGCAGCTGCACTTGAAACAGATGAGCGTTCGCTTAGTGAAATGGACGATGTAACAAAGTTAAAAGGAATCGGCAAAGGTACTGCGACAGTTATTGAAGATTTAATAGCTACTGGTGAATCGAGCTTATTAAAAGAATTAGAAAATATTGTACCTAAAGGTTTACTTCCATTATTGAAACTCCCTGGTTTAGGTGGTAAGAAGATTGCCAAGTTACATCAAGAGTTAGGTATTGATAGTGCCGAAAGCTTACAAGCTGCATGTGAAGCGGGGAAAGTGCGTGAGCTTGCTGGATTTGCCGCAAAAACAGAGGAAAAGATTTTAAAGGAATTAGCAAACTTTGCGAATCGGTCAGAGCGATTGCCTATATGGCAGCTTGAGCCAGTTGTTTTACAAATTGAATCATTACTCGGTAGTATGGAGGAAGTAGAGCGTTTTTCAGTTGCGGGAAGCTTCCGCCGTGTGAAGGAAACGAGTAAAGATGTTGATTTTATCGTCGTGACAAGTACGGTGGAATCAGTACGCGAAAAGTTGCTAAGTGAGCTAGCTATATTGGAAGTAGTGGCAGCAGGAGATACGAAAATTTCAGTTGTGCTAGATCGTGATGAACCTGTGAGTGTTGATTTCCGATTAGTAAATAGTGCTGAATATGCAACGGCATTGCATCATTTTACAGGCTCGAAAGAACATAATGTACGTCTGCGACAAATTGCGAAGGCACGTGGTGAGAAAATTAGTGAATACGGCGTGGAGCAAGAAGATGGCTCTGTTTTAACATTTGACAATGAAGCGGCATTTTTTGCACATTTTGATTTACCTTTTATCCCACCGAGTTTACGTATGGGGAGTGCGGAATTTGACCGTACAGCAGAACTAGACGGTTTAGTATGCTTAGCGGATATTGTGGCGGATTTACATATGCATACGACGTGGTCTGATGGTGCCTATTCCGTTGCTGAAATGGGTGAGGCGTTAATAGCACGTGGTTATGCGTATAGTGTTATTACGGACCACTCACAATATTTGAAAGTAGCGAATGGTTTAACACCTGAGCGCTTAGCAAAGCAGCGCATAGAGATTGATGCGTTTAATGCCGCTCATGAGGATTTTCATTTATATGCAGGGACAGAAATGGATATTTTACCAGATGGCTCATTAGATTTTGATGATGAAGTATTGCGCTCGCTCGACTTTGTCATTGCATCTATTCATTCAAGTTTTACGCAGTCACAGGATAAAATTATGGCACGTATGCTGACTGCGATGAAAAATCCGTATGTGCATATGATTGCTCATCCTACAGGGCGCATTATTGAGGACCGTGCCGGATATAACCCAGATATGCCACAATTGATAGCATGGGCGAAGGAATATGGTAAAATTTTAGAGTTAAATGCAAATCCATATCGACTAGATTTATGTGTTGAACATTTAGAGATGGCTGCAGCGGCAGGTGTGCCCGTTGCGATTAATACGGATGCCCATGCGATTGACCAGCTACGGTTTATGGAAATTGGGACAAGCTATGCACAAAAGGCTTGGTTGAAAAAAGAGTTAATAGTCAATACATGGACGCGCGAGCAGTTTGAAGCGTTTATTCGCAGAAATAAATAATAATTTGAATATATGAGGAGGTGTTCTCAGTGATAGCAGAACGCGCATTGAAAACACTAGAATATGATAAAGTACGGCAACAAGTAGCTATACATTGTACTTCTTCCATTGGGAAGTCTGCAATTGAGGAGCTAGTGCCACAAACCGACTATGAACAAGTCATTGCACTTTTAGAAGAAATGGACGAAGGGTTATCTATTTTACGCGTGAAAGGTAATGTACCAATGGGAGGCATTTTTGATGTACGCCCATCTGCAAGACGTGCTCAAATAGGTGGCATGCTAGCGGCAATGGAGTTAATGGAAATTTCGAGTACAATCCGTGCAAGTAGAATTTTACGTAACTTCATTGAAGATATTGAAGCGGACAAGCAAATTGAAATTCCACATTTCACAGCAAAAAAAGAAATGATGCCGATTTTAACAGGTCTACAACATGAAATTAATAATTGTGTTGATGATAATGGGGTAGTGGTGGATTCAGCGAGTCAATTGCTGCGTTCAATTCGTCAATCTATGCGTGCTGAGGAAGCGAAAGTGCGCTCGAAGTTGGAAAGTTTAACAAGAGGTAGTAATGCAGCTAAAATGCTGTCGGACGCAATTGTGACAATTCGTAATGACCGCTATGTTATTCCAGTGAAACAAGAATACCGTTATCATTATGGCGGCATTGTGCATGACCAATCTTCTTCTGGTCAAACGCTGTTCATCGAGCCAGATTCAGTTGTGCAGGCGAATAATGAAATTCATCGTTTGAAAATGAAGGAACAAGCCGAAGTGGAACGCATCCTTCTGGCGTTAAGCGCAATGGTGGAGGAGGTAGCACCGGATCTTTTCAATTTAGTGAAAATACTTGGTGAAATCGACGTAATTTTAGCAAAAGGGAAATACGGTCAAGCAAACAAATGCACAATGCCGAAAATCAATAAGGACGGCTATATTCGTTTAGTAAGAGCAAGACATCCGCTACTACCAATTGAAAAAGCGGTTCCTAATGATATCGAATTTGGCAGAGACATCACGGCGATTGTTATTACAGGTCCTAACACAGGTGGTAAAACGGTTACGCTAAAAACAGTTGGCCTTTGTACAGTAATGGCGCAGGCTGGTCTACCTATTCCAGCGCTGGATGGTTCAGAGCTTGCTGTGTTTGAAACATTATTTGCTGATATCGGGGATGAACAATCGATCGAGCAGTCGCTGTCAACATTCTCATCTCATATGGTGAATATTGTAGATATTTTGCAAAAGTTCGACCACGAATCATTAGTATTATTCGATGAATTAGGTGCTGGAACCGACCCTCAAGAAGGAGCAGCTTTAGCTATTTCCATTTTAGATGAAGTGCACGGGCGTGGGGCTCGCGTTATGGCGACTACTCACTATCCTGAGTTAAAAGCTTACGGCTATAACCGACCTGGTGTTGCGAATGCCAGTGTCGAGTTTGATGTTGAAACACTTAGTCCAACTTATCGCTTGTTAATTGGTGTGCCGGGGCGCTCAAATGCATTTGAAATTTCAAATCGTTTAGGCTTACCAGATGCTATTATTGATCGTGCAAAATCGTTCACAGGTACAGATCGTCATGAGGTTGAGTCGATGATTGCTTCTTTAGAGGAATCGCGCCGTAAGTCTGAGGACGATGCTGAACGTTCGCATGATTTATTACTTGAATCAGAGGAAATACGCAAGGAATTAGATGCGAAATTGCAAGCTTATGATGAACGCAAAGAAGCGCTTGATAAAAAAGCGAAAGAGAAAGCGCGTAAAATAGTGGATGAGGCGAAGCGAGAAGCTGAAACCATTATTGCAGAGTTACGTGAAATGCGCAAAAATGCAGATCAAGTGGTGAAAGAGCATGAATTAATCGAAGCACGTAAACGATTAGAAAGTGCTGCGCCACTTGAAAACAATAAAGTGTTAAAAAAAGCAGCGCAAGTGAAGTCACGGGCGCAAAACTTAGTTGTCGGAGACGAAGTAAAGGTGTTAAGCTATGGTCAGAGAGGCACCTTGCTTGAAAAAGTATCAGATGCTGAGTGGGTTGTGCAAATGGGCATATTGAAGATGAAAATTGCTGACGGTGATCTAGAGTATATTAAGCCTGAAAAAGAAGTAGTCCAGCGTGTTACAGGTGTAAAAAATCGAGATAGCCATGTGAAGTTGGAGCTAGATTTACGAGGTGAGCGTTACGAAGATGCATTACTTCGTACGGAGAAATATATTGATGATGCACTGCTGTCAAATTATAATCGTGTGTCCATTATTCATGGTAAAGGCACAGGTGCATTGCGCCAAGGTATTCAAAGCTATTTAAAAGGCCATCGACGTGTGAAGTCATTCCGTTTTGGTGAATCAGGCGAAGGTGGATTTGGCGTAACGGTTGTAGAGTTAAAATAATGAAAGCAATGTTTTGGGTGTTCGCTTTGTAAGGCATGCGAATCGTTAAAGTAAAGGGGACTGAGAAGATGCTCTCATTAAGTTTTTGGCGATATCCCATTGTAGAAACGGCAGGATATTTTAGTGTTGTTGTGTTATGTTTAGTCGTCACAATGGCATTGTTCGAAGTCGTTACGAAATATAAAAACTGGGATGAAATTAAAACTGGGAATGTGGCTGTGGCACTTGCAACTGGAGGGAAAATATTAGGTGTTTGTAATATTTTTAGATACTCCATTGAACGCCATACGACATTAAGTGAAATGATTGGTTGGGGATTATATGGTTTTGTGCTACTCGTTATTGCCTATTTCTTGTTTGAATTTATGACACCACGTTTTAAGGTGGATGAAGAAATTGCAAATGATAACCGATCAGTCGGATTTATTTCATTCACTATTTCAGTTGGTTTGTCATTTGTCATCGGGGCAAGTATCGCATAGGAGTGTTGAAATGGAAAAGCTATCAAAAGTATTAATCGTTGTCTGCATCCTCTTTTTAGCAGTTGGCGTCTATTATATGATGAATGTTTAACATTTATCTTCATTCAGCCGCAAACTCTTACCACCTATATAGGTGGTAAGAGTTTGCGGTTTTAGCTTTTTTCAATGGACGTAATTACGCCGAGGCGTAATTAATATGAAACAGCGCAATCGGGGGAGGGACCTTGATTGCGCTGTTTTTTGTTGGAGTTATGCACAGGAATTGAATGAAATTTACTAAATCAAGAGCTTTGAATAGGGCAAAATTTTTGTTTTGGAAAAAGTATAGTCAAGGTAGTGAGGACCTGGTATAGTCTTGGCAAAAAGAAGGAGTGATTTGTATGCTAATGAAGCCATTTGAGTCGTCTTTGATGGCTACGGGACTGCGTGCATTAGTACATCGTTTAAATGCCAATCACCAAATACATGCAAAAATGTTACTTGAACTGCAACAAATGGAGGCAGGAGATAATGGTGAGCAGTATTTAGTGAAGCAGCTACAGAAGCTTGCGTATACAATGAATATTCATATTTTGCATAACGTAAATTTGCAAGTTCCAGTGCCAATCCAGCTTGATGTTGTCATAGTGACGCCTTATGATGTCATAATTA